>SKWC01000469.1 GCA_007129145.1 Rubritepida sp. | reverse complement strand
GTGCGGTCGAAATCCGCCTGGATGAAGCGCGCGAAATCGGCCGAGTTCTCGAACAGCGGCACGATGCCCAGCGGTTCCACCGCCTGCAGCACATCGGGCTCCAGCATGGCGGTGGACAGCTCCTGCTCGATGCGCGCGATGATCTCGGCCGGCGTGCCGCGCGGGCCCCACAGCCCCCACCAGGACTGCAGGTCCACGCTGGGCATACCCTGCTCGGCGGTGGTGGGCACGTCGGGCGCGGCGCGGCTGCGCTCGGGCGAGGTGATGGCGATCGCCTTCACCCGGCCGTCGCGCGTGGGCGGCAGGGTGGCGAGCATCGGGTCGAAATGCAGCTGCACCCGGTCCGACACCAGGTCCACCAGCGCGGGCGTGGTGCCGCGATAGGTCGCGATGGTCAGGTCCGCGCCCACCTGGCGGATGAACTCGATGGTGGCCAGATGCCCCGCCGCGCCCAGCGCCGAGGTGCTGAAGATCCAGTCGTTGGGGTTCTGCCGGATGGCGGCCACGACCTCCTGCAGGGTGTTCTGCGGGCGCTGCGGCGCCATGATCAGCAGCAGCGGCCCGGCGCCGACGCGGGTCACGGGCACCAGGTCGGTGATCGGGTCATAGCCCGGGTCGCGCAGCACCAGCCGCGCCACCGTCTGCACCGAGGCCGAGAAGCAGAAGGTGTGGCCGTCCGGGTCCGAGCCCGCGACATAGCGCCCGCCCACCGTGCCGCTGGCGCCGGTGCGGTTCTCGACCACGACGTTGACGCCGAGGCGTTCCTGCATCTTGCGCGCGGTAATGCGCGCATAGGTGTCGACCGACCCGCCCGGCGCGAAGGGCGCGATGACGCGGATGGGGCGCGAGGGCCAGGCGGCCTGGGCGTTCACATTTGGGGCCGCCAGCACCAGGCCGGCGCCGGTGGCGGTGAGCAGGGAACGACGCTTCATTTCGTGGAGCCTCCGTGAATTTATTTCAACTTGGGCGATGGTAAGCACCCGCCGTGCATGGCCGCAATCAGGCATTCGCGGCGTCGAAGCCGAAGGGCACGACGCCGCGCGGGGCGACCATCGGATAGGGTGCGCGCGGCAGGTAGCGGCCTGAGCCGGGCTCGGCCGAAACCTCGCCATCGGCCATCACCACCTCCCCGCGGCGCAGCAGCCGCAACGGCCAGCCCGTCACCTCGATGCCCTCATAGGGGGTGTAGTCGATGGCATGCTGCATGAGCGCGTTGGTCAGGCGGGTGCGCCGCGTGGGATCCCACAGCGCGATGTCGGCATCGGCGCCGATGTGGATGCCGCCCTTGCGCGGCCACAGCCCCATCAGCTTTGCGGGGTTGGTCGCGGTCAGCCGCACGAAATGCTCCGGGCTGATGCGCCCCTTCGCCACCCCCTCGCTGAACACCAGCGGCAGCCGCGCGGTCAGGCCGGGAATGCCGTTCGGGATCACGGCGAAGCTCGCATCCCCGTTCTGGCGCTTGCCCGCCGTGCCCTCGAAGCTGAAGGCGCAATGGTCGGAGCTGACGATGTCCAGCACGCCGCGGCGGATCATCTCCCACACGCGGGCGTGTTCCTCGGCTTCGCGCGGGGCGGGGCTGCACATGAACTTCGCCCCCTCGAAGCCGGGGCGGTCCATGTCGCCGGCCGTGAGGGTGAAATACTGCGGGCAGGTCTCGCCCCAGACCTTCACGCCGCGGGCCTGGGCGCGGGCGATCTCATCGGCGGCCTCGACGCAGCTGACGTGGAAGATCTGGATGGGCTGGTCCACCACCTCGGCCAGCGCGATGGCGCGGTGCGTCGCCTCGCGCTCGACCACCGGCGGGCGGGCCCAGGCGTGGTATTTCGGCGCGGTCATCCCGGCGGCCAGCAGCGCCTCGATGCGCCAATTGATCGCGGCGTAGTTCTCGCAATGCACCGTCACCAGGCAGCCATGGCGCTTGGCCGCCACCAGCACCTTGAGGAACTGCCCGTCGTCCAGGTGCATCGAATCATAGGTCAGGAAGGCCTTGAGGCTGCGGATGCCCTTCGCCACCACCTGCGGCAGCTCCCGCTCCAGCACCGCATCGGTCGGGTCGGTGATGATCTGGTGGAAGGCGTGGTCCAGCATGGCATGGGCGGCGCGCGCCTCGACATCGGCCAGGCGCTCCAGCAGCCCGCCGCCCTTCCATTGCGGGATGAAGCACACGACCGAGGTCGTGCCCCCCGCGAAGGCGGCGCGCGAGGCGGTGACGAAGCTCTCCTCATTGGCGCCGCCGCCGGGCTGCGCCTCCTCGATGTGGCAATGGCTGTCCACGCCGCCGGGCATCACCCACAGACCGTCCGCCTCGATGACGCGCGCCGCATCGGGCAGGGATTCGGCCAGCGCCACGACCCGCCCGCCCGCGATGCCCACATCGGCGCGGATCATGCCCTCCGCGGTCACGACGGTCCCGCCGCGGATCGCGGTCTCAAGCTGGGTCATGTAATTTTCCTTCATTGGCAGGCAATCAAGCTTCGCCAATTGATCGGGCGCAAGGCAAGAGGCCGCGGCACCGGTTCTTCTTGCTGCCATGGACAGCCCACGCCTCGCCCCCTACGCCGCGGTCAACCTGCCGCGCTACACAAGCTATCCGACCGCGCCGCATTTCGCGCCGCTGGCGGAGGAGGATTGGCGCTGCTGGCTCGCGCAGATGCAGCCGGCCGAGGCGCTGTCGCTCTATGTGCACATCCCCTTCTGCCATGAGCTGTGCTGGTACTGCGGCTGCCACACCACCGTGACCCGCAACGAGGAGCGCATCACGCGCTATGCCGAGGCGCTGCTGCGCGAGGCACGGCTGCTCGCACTCGCCCTGCCGGCCGATGGCATCGTGCAGCAGCTGCATCTGGGCGGGGGCACGCCCTCGGCGCTGGGGGCGGCGCGGCTGAAGGCGCTGATGGGGCGGCTGAAGGCGCTGTTCCCCTTCGCCCGCCGCGCCGAGCTTTCGGTCGAACTCGACCCCCGCAGCCTGACCGAGGAGATGGTGGCCACGCTGGCGGCCGAGGGCTTCAACCGCGCCTCGCTCGGCCTGCAGGACGCGAATCCGGAGGTGCAGCAGCGCATGGGGCGCGTGCAGCCCGAGGCGCTGGTGCGCACCGCCGTCGAGCGTCTGCGCGCGGCGGGCATCCGCGCCATCAACCTCGACATGATGTACGGCCTGCCCGGCCAGACGAGCGCGCATGTGGCCGCGACGGCGGCGCTGGCGGCGGATCTCGGCGCCGACCGGGTGGCGGTGTTCGGCTATGCCCATGTGCCCTGGATGAAGCCCGCGCAGCGCGCCATCGAGGCCGAGGCCCTGCCCGGCGCGGATGAGCGGCTGCGCCAGGCGGCGGAGGCCGCGCGGGTGCTGCGCGAGGCGGGCTTCGCGCCCATCGGCCTCGATCACTTCGCGAGGCCCGAGGACGCCATGGCGCGCGCCGCCGCGGCCGGCCGGCTGCGCCGCAACTTCCAGGGCTACACCACCGACGACGCGCCGATGCTGCTGGGCCTCGGCGCCTCCTCGATCAGCGCGGTGCCGCAGGGCTATGCGCAGAACATCCCCGATGAGCGCGCCTATGTGGCGGCCGTCGAGGCGGGGCGGCTACCGGTGGCGCGCGGCCTTGCGCTGACCGAGGAGGATCGGGTGCGGCGCGAGGCGATCGAGCGGCTGATGTGCGACCTGACCCTCGACCTCGACACCCTGCCCGCGCAGGTCCTGCAATCGGCGCTGCCGGGACTGCACGCGCTGGAGGCCGATGGGCTGGTGCGGCTGTCGGGCGGCTGGCTGACCATCCCGGAGGAGGCGCGCGCCTTCATGCGCCACGCCGCCGCCTGCTTCGACGCCTATCTGGCGATGGGCAAGGCGCGGCACAGCGCGGCGGTGTAGCGCCGCCGCGCCCCATGCCAGGCCGCCGGTTCAGCCGGCGGTGATGTTCTCCTGCCGCACCACCTGTCCCCAGGTGCTGATCTGGGTCTCGAGGAAGGTCGCGAATTCGGCCGGCGAGGAGGCGATGATCTCCACCCCCAGCGGGCTGGTCAGCCGGCCGCGCACCTCGGGCTGCTGCAGGGCGCGCGCCCAGGCGGCGTGGAAGCGGGTCACGATGTCCTCGGGCAAGCCAGCCGGACCCAGCAGCCCCCACCAGGACAGCGCGTCGATCTCCGGCACGCCGGATTCCTGGACGGTCGGGATGTTCTGGAAATGCGGCGAGCGCCGGCCGCTGGTCTGGGCCAGCGGGCGGATGGTCTGGCCGACCTGGCCGCCGAAGCCCGCATTGGTGGAGAGCGCGAGGTCCACCTCGCCGGCCACCGCGGCCGCCGTCAGCGGCCCGCCGCCGCGATAGGGCACATGCACCATCTGGAAGCCGCCGCGCCGCTGCATGAGCGAGACGGTCAGATGCGCGAGGCTGCCCACGCCGACCGTGCCATAGGTGATGGTGTCGGGGCGCTCGCGGGCGGCGGCGATCACCTGCTCCAGGCTCTGCCAGGGGCGGGCGTTGGGGGTGCAGATCAGCATGGGCGCGGAGCCCACCAGCATGATCGGCGTGAAGTCGCGCCGCGCGTCGAAGCCGATATCCGGCATCAGCGCGGGGTTCACCGCATGGGTGTCGAAGACCAGGATGAAGGTCTGTCCATCCGGAGCGGCGCGCGCCACCGTGCCGGTGCCGATGGCGCCGCCCGCGCCCGCGCGGCTCTCCACGCTGATGGGCACGCCCAGCGCCTCCTGCAGGTGGGGCTGCACCAGGCGCACGATGGTGTCCACGCTGCCCCCGGGCGGGAAGGGCACGACCACGCGGATGGGGCCGCTTGGCCAGCTGGCCTGGGCGCGGGCCAGGTTGGGGGCGGCCAGCGGCGCGAGGCCCAGTGCGGCGCCGGCGCGCCAGATGTGACGTCGGGTGGTGGACATGTGCGTTTCCTCCGCTTTTCGGGAAGTCATGCAGGGTTTATGCAGTGGTGTGCCAAGGGTCAAGTTCGGCCGTATATTGGAGGATTACTGCGTGACAACTCATGCAAGCGGCACGCGGCAGGACCTCGACTGGAAGAACATCATTCCGCCCGAGGAACGCGCCATCTATGAGGAAGCGGGCTTCGGCCGGCGCGGCGGCATCGGCCGGCGCCCCGCCCT
>SKWC01000332.1 GCA_007129145.1 Rubritepida sp. | reverse complement strand
GGCGCCTCCGGCGCGGGCGACAGCTTCGTCGCCGCCATGACGCTGGCACTCGCGCGCGGCGAGGACGAGGCCGCCGCCTTCGCCTGGGGCAGCGCGGCGGGCGGGGCCACCGTCGCCGCCGAGGGCACGGCGCATGCGAAGCGCCCCGAGGTCGAGGCCATCCGCGCCAGCCTCAACCCGGTGATGTGCGTCACCGCGGCCTGAGCACGGCCGGAATCACGCCGCGCGCCGGATGAAATCGGCGCAGCGCTCGCCGATCATGATCGCCCCGGCATTGGTGTTGCCGCTGACCACGGTCGGCATCACCGAGGCATCGGCGATCCGCAGCCCCGCCACCCCGCGCACCCGCAGCTCGGGGTCCACCACCGAGGCATCGTCACCCCCCATCCGGCAGGTGCTGGTGGGGTGGTAGATGGTGCCCGCGCTGCGCCGCACGAAATCCAGCAGCGCCTCATCCGTGTCGTGCACATCGGCGCCCGGCGCGTGCTCGCCCGCGATATAGGCGCCCAGCGCCCGGGTCCTCGAAAGCCGCCGCGCCAGCTTCACGCCCTCGGTCATGCAGCGGCGGTCGGCCTCGGCGGTCAGGTAGTTCGCCTGCATCAGCGGCTTGGCCATCGGGTCGGGCCCGGCCAGCGTCACCACGCCCCGGCTCTCGGGGCGCAGCTGGCACACGCTCATGGTGAAGCCGGGCCATTTGTGCAGCCCTTCCTTCACATGATCGGCGCTCCAGGGGATGAAGTGGAACTGCACATCGGGCGTCGCGCTGGTCGGCAGCACGCGGGCGAACAGCCCGGCCGTGGCGGCCGCGAAGGTCAGCGGCCCGCGCCGGGCCAGCGCATATTGCAGCCCCACCTTCGCCATCCCCGCCCAGGAGGCCAGGGTGTCGTTCACCGTGACATTCTTCGACGCCCGGAACATCAGCCGCGCCTGCAGATGGTCCTGCAGGTTGCGCCCCACCTCCGGCATGTCGCGCAGCACCGGGATGCCCATCTCCTCCAGATGCGCGGCCGGCCCCAGCCCCGAGAGCATCATCACCTGCGGCGAGTTGATGGCCCCCCCCGACAGCACCACCTCGCGCGCCGCGCGGATCACCCGCTCCTCATTGCCCACGCGATAGGCCACCCCCACCGCGCGGCCGCCCTCGACCAGGATGCGCGTGACATGGGCATCGGTGATCAGCCGCACCTTCCCCGCCTTCACCGCCGGCTTGAGATAGGCCGTGGCGGCCGAGCAGCGGAAGCCGTCGCGCACCGTCACCTGGTACCAGCCCGCGCCCTCCTGGCTTGGCCCGTTGAAGTCGTCGTTGCGCGGCAGCCCAAGCTCCGCCGCCGCCTCGATGAAGGCGGCCGAGAGTTCGCCCTTGTCGCGCAGGTCGGTGGTGGACAGCGGCCCATCCGCGCCGTGTAGGTCGCTCGCGCCGCGCTCCTGGCGCTGGGCGCGCTTGAAATAGGGCAGGCAATCCTCGAAGGCCCAGCCGGTGCAGCCCAGCTGCCGCCAGTGGTCGTAGTCCTCCGCCTGGCCGCGGATGTAGATCAGCCCGTTGATCGCGGAACTGCCGCCCAGCACCCGCCCGCGCGGCCAGGGCACGCGCCGCCCGGCCAGCTCCGGCTCGGCCTGCGTCTCGTAGTTCCAGGAGATGGTGGGGTGGTACATCGTCTTGGCATAGCCGATGGGGATGTGCAGCCAGGGGTTGGTGTCCCGGCCGCCCGCCTCCAGCACCGCCACGCGCAGCCCCGGCACCTCGGCCAGCCGCCCCGCCACGGCGCTGCCCGCCGAGCCCGAGCCGATCACCACCACATCCGCCTCGTCCATCGCCGCCTCCCGATCTCGCGCCATGCTTCCGCCGCGTGAGATCGGGGTCAATCCTCCAGGATCATCGGGCAGGGCCGATTCGCCAGGAAGCAAAAATCTGTTGTCGCGCTCGCCCGATTGGATGGTGCTTCAGGGCAATTCTCAACATAAAGTAAAGAAGGCGCGCGAGATATCGTGTTATGAATCAATGCAGATAAGTAAATTCAGCATACGATACGCACTAACCCTCCTCGACTACCTCTTTCCCTTGCACAGCCAAAACGGCCTCATTTTTCTGCGCATTGAATGAGTTGTGCTCCCTTTCTTCTTCATTCAATTTCGGAGGGTGTATCATCTGATTTGCGTATGAGAACATAGTTCGCCACTTAGCGCCAACAATATTAACGGATTCATTAATGCCGGTTCTCGTTATATCTTTGATATGCTCCTGATTTATTTCTGGTGAATTGCTTCCGCCGGCAAAAATATCTGGATCGTACACGTTCGATTCTATCGTTTTTACTATGTTTCTATTGGCTCTTTCCAAAATTTGCTTTTCCTCTAGCCTGGCTCTCAGGTACTCAGGCGATTTCGTCGCGTCACCATGTCGTTGTTTGACGAGCGCACCCCACCGTGCCGTGGTCGCTTTCATGCGTTCCACCGAGCGCTCGACCCCCGATGCGATCGGATTTGCGGATGGCGTTTCGTCGAAGGTGCCAAGGTTGTCGTCGAAGCGTCCCAACCCCTTGAACCAGCTCATCGCAATCCTCCCATTCCCCGAGTTCTTGATCTCATCTCCTGTTGGGAGAGTTGATTCGGGTTGGCTGCATTATTAATTATGTGTTGATTTATATCTAACGACCTATTTGCTTCAGAGAAAAAGTTAAATTGTATTAAGTATCGCTTTTTCTTGCTTCGCCTTGCGCGGAGCCTGCGGCTCCGAAGGCAGGTCTGGGCCGGCCGGGCGCTGATTGCCGCCAAGCACAGGGCGCGACTGCCTGCCGATTCCTCCATGAGCCCCGCCATGCTCGCCCGGGACGGGCCGGAAGCAGCGCAATGGTTCGTGCTGGACGCGCCGAGAAAACTAGATTAGTGGTTCTATTATGACGCCACCCCAGGACGCCACCCGCATCTTCTCCGCCCTGGGCCATGCCGCCCGGCTCGACCTCTTCCGCCTGCTGGTCCGCGCCGGGCCCGAAGGCCTCAACATCGGCGAGATCGGCCGCGAGATCGGCCTGCCCGCCTCCACCCTGGCGCATCACCTGGGCATGCTGGTCGAGGCCGGCCTGGTCACCCAGGAGCGCCGCGGGCGGGAGGTCATGAACCGCGCGCAACTCGCCCCGCTGCGCGGCGTGCTGGGCTTTCTCGACGCCGAATGCTGCGCCGGCCTGGCGCGGGGCCATGCCGATGCCGCCTGAGTTTTTTTGCCCGAACCCAACCAGTTTCCTAGGATTGTCGCGATGACCCAACTGGCCCTCGGCCTGCGCCGCCTGCGCGGGGCCGCCTTCTCGCTGGACCGGGTGGCGCTCGCCATCCTGGCCATCCTTGGGTTGCTGGCGCTGCTGGCGCCGCAGCAGGCGGCCCAGAGCACCATCTTCATGGGCGATGCGCTGCTGAACGTGGCGCCCTGGCTGCTGCTGTCGGTGGCCATCGCCGCCGCCGCCGCCGCCACCGGCGCCGACCACCTGATCTCCCGCGCCTTCCAGGGGCGCGAGGCGATGATGGTGGTCACCGCCGCCGCCTTCGGCGCCTTCTCGCCCTTCTGCTCCTGCGGCGTCATCCCGATCATCGCCGCGCTGCTGGCCATGGGCACGCCGCTCGCGCCCGTCATGGCCTTCTGGCTCGCCTCGCCGCTGATGGACCCGGCCATGTTCGCGCTCACCGCCGGCACGCTGGGCCTCGACTTCGCCATCGCCAAGACGGCGGCCGCGCTGGGCATGGGGCTGCTGGGCGGCTTCGGCACCCTGGCGCTCACCCGCGCCGGCTGGCTGGCCGAGCCGCTGCGCCCCGAGGTCGGCAATGGCGGCTGCGGCGGCGCGCGGGTCCGCAACCCCAAGCCCCCGGTCTGGCGCTTCTGGACCGAGGCGCCGCGCCGCGAGAAATTCGTCACCTCCTCGGTCAACACCCTGCTGTTCCTCGGCAAGTGGCTGGCCTTCGCCTTCCTGCTGGAAAGCCTGATGGTCGCCTATGTGCCCGCCCAGGCCGTGGCCGGCCTGGTCGGCGGCGAGGGCGTGCAGCCCATCCTGCTGGCCACGCTGGTCGGCGTGCCCGCCTATTTCAACGGCTATGCCGCCCTGCCGCTGGTCTCCGGCCTGATGGGCCAGGGCATGGCGCCGGGTGCCGCCATGGCCTTCCTGGTGGCCGGCGGCGTCTCCTCCATCCCGGCCGCCGTCGCCGTCTGGGCGCTGGCCAAGCCGGGCGTCTTCGGCCTCTACCTCGGCTTCGCCCTGGCCGGATCGCTGGCGGCCGGGCTGCTCTACCAGCTGGTGGCTTGACGGGGGCAGGGCAGGGGGTTGGCATGGGCGCAAAAGAGGATCCGCCCATGCCGCCGCTCGACGCCCTGACGGACGCCCTCGGCCCCGCCGCCTGCCTGCGCGCCGAGGCCGACATCGCCCCCTATGCCGTGGACTGGCGCGGCGTCTTCCGCGGCACGCCCGTCGCCGTGCTGCGCCCCGCGGCCACCGCGGAGGTCGCCCACGCGCTGAGCCTCTGCGCGCAGATGGGCCTCGCCGTCGTGCCGGCCGGCGGGCGCACCTCGCTCTGCGGCGCGGTGGTCCCCGGCGCCAACGGCCCGGCCAGCGCCATCCTCAGCCTGGAGCGCATGAACCGCCTGCGCGATGTGGACCCGCTGGACAACTCCCTGGTGGCCGAGGCCGGCTGCACCATCGAGGCGGTGCAGAACGCCGCCACCGACGCCGGGCGCTTCTTCCCGCTGCATTTCGGCGCGCAGGGGAGTGCCATGGTCGGCGGCGCGCTCTCGACCAACGCCGGCGGCATCCGCACCCTGCGCTACGGCAATGCGCGCGACCTGGTGCTGGGGCTGGAGGTCGTGCTGGCCGATGGCCGCGTGCTCGATGACCTGCGCCGGGTCCGCAAGGACAACTCCGGCTACGCGCTGCGCCACCTCTTCATCGGCGCGGAGGGCACGCTCGGCGTCATCACCGCCGCCTCGCTGAAGCTCTTTCCGAAACTCGCCCAGCGCGAAACCGCCCTCGCCGCCGTCCGCACCCCGCTTGACGCGCTGCGCCTGCTCGCCCGCTGCCAGGAGGCGGGGGCCGAGCTGGTGGCCTTCGAACTGATCCGCCGCGACTGCATCGAGGTCGCGCTGCGCCACGGCCAGAACATCCGCCAGCCGATGGAGCTCTCGACGGAATGGTTCTGCCTCATCGAGGCCGGCGCCACCCACCCCGCCATCCCCGTCCGCGCCGCGCTGGAGGGCGCGCTGGCCGCGGCGCTGGAGGCCGGGGAGGCCGCGGATGTCGTGCTCTGCGAGAATGAGGCGCAGCGCCGCAACCTCTGGGACATACGCGAGACCTACCCCGACTGCGCCCGGCGCGAGGCGCCCGGCCTGCCCACCGACACCGCCGTTCCCGTCTCGCGCATCCCCGCCTTCCTGGAGCGCGTGGCCGCCCTCATCGCGCAGCGCTGGCCCGAGGGGCGGATGATGGCGCTCGGCCACATGGGCGACGGCAACATCCACCTCAGCCTGATGGCCCCGCCCGGCCTGACCCACGCCGAATGGAAGGCCCGCGCGCCGGATTTCGAGGATGCGGTGGGCGACATCTCGGTGGAACTCGGCGGCAGCTTCTCGGCCGAGCACGGCATCGGCCAGGCCAAGCGCGCCGCCATGGCGCGGCACAAATCCCCTGTGGCGCTGGACCTCATGCGCGCCATCAAGGGGCTGCTGGACCCGCAGGGCATGATGAATCCCGGCAAGGTCCTGCCTTGAGGCGCCGCCCCGCAGCTCCTAGAAGGGCAATCGGCGGGGCGTAGCACAGCCTGGTAGTGCGTCTGCTTTGGGAGCAGAAGGTCGGAGGTTCGAATCCTCTCGCCCCGATACCCCCGCCCCCCTCAGCCGATCCGGCGCCAGCCCTCATAGACCGTCTCGCGCGCGATCAGCCCGTCGCGCATCTCGAAGACATGCAGCAGCCGCATCTCCACCCGCGACCCCACGGGGCAGGGGGCGTTCGCCACCCCATCCCCGGTCAGGCGGAAGCGCACTAGGCACTCGTCCACCACGCGATCGGCGGTGGCGAAGCGCTCGATGGGCGTGATCTCCACCTCGGCCATGGCGGCGAACATGCGCCGGTAATTCGCCTCGATGGCCGCATGGCTGTCCAGGCGCAGCCCGCGCGTGGGCATCTCCAGCACCACATCGGGGGTGTAGAGCGCGAGCACCGAGGCCGGGTCGGCGGCCTCGCCGCGGATATGCGCGTCCACCGTGGCGAGGTTGCGGGTGACGGCATCGGCGAGGGCAGGGTTGGAAATGGCGTTCATCCGGGTGTCCTTTAGTCAGTTGATCTGACGAATAGCCGATCGTCAGATTTTCTGTCAATATGCCCCGCATGAGCACGACACCCCGCCGCACCCTCGGCACCCTGCTGCGCGCCGCCTACGCGGATCTGGCCGAGCACGTCTATGGCAACATCGCAGCCCGCGGCTTCCCCGGGATCCGCCGCGCCCATGGCGGCATCCTGCGCCACATCCCGGCCCAGGGCGCGCGCCTGTCCGACCTCGCGCGCAGCGCCGGCATGACCAAGCAGAGCATGGCCTATCTGGCCGAGGACCTCACCCGGCTGGGTCACCTCGAATCCATCCCCGACCCGGCCGACGGCCGCGCCCGCATCCTGCGCCTCACGCCCAGCGGCCAGGCGCTGCTTCAGGCGCTGACGGCCCTCAGCGCCGAGGCCGAGGCCGCCATGGCCGCACGTATCGGCCCTGCCCGGATGACCGCGCTGCGCCGCGCGCTGGAGCGGCTGGCCGGCTGAGTCCACATAAAGGGCTGGCATCCTTCACATTCTGCGCTATGCAAGAGGGGCAAAGCAGGCGCGCGCCCCACGCGACGCCGAAACGACAGGGAAACGTTCGTGATGCTCAACCGACGCCACACCCTCGCCCTCGGCCTGGCGGCCGGGCTGGCAGCCCCCGCCATTGCCCGCGCGCAGGCCTGGCGCCCGACCCGCCCCGTGCGGCTGATCGTGCCCTTCGCACCCGGCGGTTCCAACGACATCGTCAGCCGCATCATCGCCGACCCGGTGGGCCGCCTCCTGGGCCAGCCCCTGGTCATCGAGAACCGCGCCGGCGCGGGCAGCGTCATCGGCGCCGAGGCGACCGCCCGCGCCGCCCCGGATGGCTACACCATCCTGATCAACAGCGCGCACGCCACCGTGCCCGCAATCGTCGCCAACATGCCCTACCGCACCGTCGAGGATTTCGCCGGTGTCGCGGTGGCCGGCTTCTCGCCCCACCTGCTGGCCAGCGCCAACGCCTTCCCCGCCCAGACCGCGCAGGAGATGGTGGCGCATCTGCGCGCCAACCCCGGCCGCTACAACTTCGCCACCGCCGGCATCGGCAGCGGCGTGCATCTGGCCATCGAGCTGCTGAAGGTCCAGGCCCAGGTCGAGGGCGAGCTGGTGCACTACCGCGGCGGCGGCCCCTCGGTCGTGGCGCTGGTCTCGGGCGAGGCGCATATCGGCACCCCCACCATGGCCTCCTCCATCAGCCAGGTGCGCGGCGGCGGCATCCGCGCGCTGGCCGTGCTGGCCGAGCAGCGCAGCCCCGCCCTGCCCGATGTGCCCAGCGCCCCGGAAGTGGGCCTGCCCGGCCTCATCCACGAGGAGTTCTTCCCGATCCTGGCCCCTGCCGGCACGCCGCGCCCGGTGCTTGAGGCGCTGGGCGCGGCCTTCCGCACCGCCATCATGGAAAGCGCGGACCGCATGGTGGAACTGAGCGGCGTCGCCCCGCGGGCTGGCTTCGACACGCCCGAGCAGGTGATGGAACTCGTGCGCGACGGGGTGGAGCGCTACACCGCCATCCTGCGCAACGCCGGCATCCAGGCGCAGTAGCGCCGCATCACCCTCGGCGGCGCCAGTCGCCGCCGGGGATCACCGGCAGCCCGGCAGGGTCGTCCACCACATAGGCATAGGCGCGCAGCCCGCCGCGGCTCGTGCGCACGGTCAGCACGGTACGCCGGTATGCCCCGCCTGGAGCGCCATGGGGCAGCGCCTCCTCCAGCGCGTCCAGCGCCGCCACGCGCTGCCTCGGCCAGGTCAGCACCTCGCCGCGCACCTGGCCTTCGCCCAACACCATCGCCGGCCATGCCCCGCAATCATGCAGCATGCCGCGCGCCATCGCCGCCTCGCGCGGCAGGTCCTCCAGCAGCCCGGCATTGGCCTCGCCCGCCAGCAGCGTGCCATAGACGAACAGATGCCCGACCGCCGGCGGCGGGTCATCGCCGCGCGCCGCCGCCAGCAGCGCCGCATGGCCCAGCCCATGCGCCACCAGCCCCCGCCTCACCACCGCCAGATACCCCTCATCGGGCGCATGGTGCCCCTGGCCGGGCGCGATGCAGGTGAAGGCGGGCACCGCGCCGCCATCGGGCAGCACGGCATGGCAATCCACAGGCCGATAGGCGAAGGGCACGCCCTCCTTGGCGTCCAGCGCCTCCCGCGCGCGCGGGTCCGCCTCGAACAGCACGCCCTCCACCGCCGCCCCGGGCCGGTCGCGCAAATTCAGCACGCCCCCCCGGCGCGAGGCCGCGTGGCGGTCGAACACCAGCTGCCGGTCCAGCAGCAGCGCCGTCCCGCGCGGGACCAGCCGCGCGCCCCGGAAGCCGCGCCGGGCACAGAAGTGCTCGAAATCCGCCGCGTCCAGGTTCGAGCCATAGCCGAAATACAGGCGGTTCATTCCAGCGCGGCGCGCGCCTCCGCGAAGGCCGCGCGCTCGGCGTCATCCACCACCGGGTAGCGCAGGCCCAGCCCCTCCAGCGCCTCCACGATGGCGCTGACCACCACCGCGCGCGTCAGCCACTTGCGGTCGGCGGGCACGATGTACCAGGGCGCATGGGGCGCCGCGGTTGCGCGGATCGCCTGCTGGTAGGCGTGCATATAAGCGTCCCAGTGGCGCCGCTCGGACACGTCCTCAGGGCGGAACTTCCAATGCTTCTCCGGCTCCTCCAACCGCTTGAGGAAGCGGGCGCGCTGTTCCTCGCGCGAGACGTTGAGGAAGAACTTCAGGATCACCACCCCCTGCCGCGCCAGGTAGCGCTCATGCGCGGTGATGTCCTCCAGCCGCTCGCGCCAGATGCGCGGGCTGACCACCCGCTCGGGCAGTTGCTGCCGCGCCAGGATGTCGGGGTGCTGCCGCACCACCAGCACCTCCTCGTACCAGGAGCGGTTGTGGATGCCGATCATCCCGCGCGCCGGCAGCGCCAGCATGTGGCGGCGCAGGAAGTCCTGGCCGAGCTCCGTGCTGGTCGGCGCCTTGAAGCTGGTGACCTGGCACCCCTGCGGGTTCACCCCCGAGAACACATGCTTGATGGTGCCGTCCTTGCCGGCCGCGTCCATCGCCTGGAACAGGCACAGCACCGCCCAGCGGTTCTGCGCGTAGAGCATGTCCTGCAGCTCGGCCAGGCGCTGGGTGCCGCGCGCCAGAAGATCGGGCGCGGTCTTCTTGGTCAGCCCGGTATGCCCGCGCCCGGCCGGGTCATGGTCGGCTAGGCGGAAGCCGCGCCCCTCGGTGACGCGGTAGCGTGCCAGCGCGTCGGAGGGCTTTCGGCTGCGCGGTCTGCTGGTCATGGCTGCGATGCTGGCACCACCGCTCCACGCCGCCAAGTCCGGGGCCGCCCAGTCCAGGGACGCCAGGCCCAGAGCAGCGCCCCCCCCTGCAGCACCGCCGTTAGCCCCATCGCCCAGCCATAGCCCGCCGGGTCCCAGCCGCCATCGGCGGTGCGCGGCCACAAATCGAGGATGGCGCCGATGACGTATTGCAGGATGAACACCAGCACGAGCATGGCGCAGTTGATGGCGGTGGACACCCGCCCCGCCAGCTCCGGCCCGAAGCGCTGCCCCACCGCGCCATAGCCGATGGGCCCGGTGGCCCCGAAGAAGGAGAACAGGAACCACACTGCCGCGATCGCCACCCAGCCGGGCAGGGCGACGAAGATGAACACCAGCTGCAGCACGAATTGCGCGACCACCGCCGCCATCGGCACCAGCAATGGCGAGGCGCCGCGCGCCTGCGACAGGCTGGCCGCCTGCCCGATGGCGATGGCCCCCACCGCCATCCCGCCCGCATAGATCAGCAGCACCAGCGCGCGGGGGCCGTCGTCCAGCCCGCCCACATCGCGCAGCCAGGGCCCCGCCCACAGCCCCGAATAGACGAAGTTCATGGTGGACAGCACGATGATGGGCGGCGTGAAGCGCAGGAAATCCGGATGCGTCAGGATCGGCCCGAAGGCCGCGATCTCGCGCGCGAGGCTGCGGGCGGGCGCGGTCCCGGCCGGCCGCGCATCCTCCGGCACCGACAGCCATATCCAGACCGCCGCCGCCAGCGTCATCACGCCGAGGATCACGAAGCCGCCGCGCCAGCCCACCAGCGGCAGCAGGCTCTGCATGGGCAGGGTCGCCGCCATCCCACCCAGCGAGGCGATGAACACGCCACCCCCCGTCAGCGCCGCCACCCGCGCGCGCGGGAACCAGCGCGCATGCGCCGTCAGCATCGCCATCAGCGCCGCCGCGATCCCCACCCCGGTGATGACGCGCCCCACCCCCAGCATGAAGGGCCCATCGGCCATGGCGCACAGCCCGAAGCCCAGCGCCGCGGTGCTGCACAGCACCGCCTGCACCCGCCGCGGCCCGTAGCGGTCCAGCGCCACCCCCACCGGCAGCTGCGCAGCCGCATAGGCGATGAACATCACCGCCGCCAGCAGCCCGAGGTCGCTGGCCGAGAGCCCGAACTCCAGCGCCAGCAGCGGCCCGATCAGCGCCAGCACCATCCGCGCCGCCTGGTTGATGAAGCCGACCGACGCCAGCGGCAGGGTGATGGTGACGAAGCCCTTCATGGCAGGCGCAGCGTCACGGCGATGGGGCAATGGTCCGACAGCCGCTGCCGGTAGGCCCGCCCGCGCTCGGCATAGACCACCACCTCCAGCGCGCCCTGCCGCCACCAGCCCCGCGCCGCCCCGCCCAGCAGGATGTGGCTGATGAAGGGCCGCCCACCGCGCGCATCGGCCCAGCAGGGGTTGGACTGGCCCCGGGTGGGCCGCCCGAACCGCCCGGCCGCGCCCAGGATCGCCGTCATCTCGTCGCGCGGATGCTCCATGCGGCGGTTGAAGTCGCCCAATATGGCCCAGTCTGCGCCCTCCGCCTCGCGCGCCGCGATCCAGCCCGCAAGCACCTCAGCCTGGCGCGCCAGTGTGGCGCAGTTGCGGTCCCTCTGCGGCTCCATTGGTCCGCCCCAGCAGCCCGAGTTGAGGTGGATGGACAGCAGCCGCAACTCCTGCCCGCCATGGCTGATCGTGATGTCCGTGCCCCGCCGCTGCGAGAACCGTGCGCGCGGCGCGGTGTCGAGCTCCGCCAGATCCGGGTTCTGCCGCGCCGCGATCCCCCGCCGCACCGCGAAGCCCGCGCGCTGCACGTCACGTTCATCGGGGAAGAAGAAGCGCCACTGCGCGCGGTCGAAGACCAGCGCCGCCGCCTCGGGGCCCTCCACCTCCTGAAGCGCCACCACATCCGCCGCCAGCCGCGCCGCATAGCCGCGCAGCAGCGCGATATCCGCCGGCGCGCGCGGCCGCACCGACTCGGGCAGCATCGGATCCCCGGCCGGCCGGGTGGTCAGCCAGGCGATGTTCCAGGTGACGAGGCGCAGCTCCGCCGCATGCAGCGGCACGGCGAGGAGCAGCAGAAGGGCAAGCAGCAGGGCGCGCATCGGCACAGCATGCATGGAAATGCGGCGTTGCGTCAGAGGAGGGAAGGGGCCGCCGCCACCGATGCCGCCAGTGGGGCAGGCAGCGGGGCAGGCAGCGGCCGGGCGCCGCAGGCCGCCAGGAAATCCGCGATCGCGTCCAGCTCGGCGGCGGGGCGCGTCGGGTCGTGGAAGGGGTCGTCGGCGGCGCTGCCGCGCGGCACCCATATGATGGTCTCGTAGCGCGCGCGGGTCAGCAGCACGCGATAGGTGTTCAGGATGAAGGCGCGGTCCTGCGCCTGGCGCACCACCTGCCAGCGCGTCCCGCTGAAGGCCCGCATGCCCCAGCCAGGCCCGCTGCGGACCATGTCGCCGCCCCAGGCCAGCCCCACCAGGTCAAGCTCCAGCCCCTGGCAGTCGTATTCGGTGGCAAAGGTCTCCAGCGCGTCGGATGCGCGCACATCCGGCCAGCGGTCCAGGAACCAGTTCTCCACCTTCGGCACCTGCACCCCCAGCCCATCGGCGCGCAGCCGGCGCGCGCCCGCCGAGGCCACCAGCCCCGCCCGCCTTTCCCCGCGCGTGAGGTGGCGCAACCCGTCGCGCAGCGCGCCCAGGTCACGCGTCAGGAAATACGGCAGGGCGCCCGCGCGCGCGATGCCGGCCGCCTCATCCACTTCCCCGCGCAGCAGCGCATCCACCCAGGCCGCGCCCTGCGGCGCGCGGATGGCGCGCATCGGCACGGTCAGGTCCAGCGCGTCATCCAGGCTGAGCCAGGGTGCCGGCCCATCATGCAGCCGCTGCATGGGGTCATCGCCCCGCAGCACCCGCGGCGCCGCCACCGCCCGCCAGCCCGGCGTCCCGGCGATCACCCGCCCCCATTCCGCCAGCCCGGCCTCGCCCGTGTTGATCTCCTGCCCATTGCCGATCAGCGCCACGATGGCCGACCAGCCGGCATGCCGGCCCATGATCTCCAGCGTGTGGGCGGGTTCGCTCAAGCTGAGGCGGCTGACGCGCCGCTGGGTGTCGCGCGTCGCCTGCGCCTGGTTCCAGGCGCGCTGCGCCTCGTCGAAGACGATCACGCGCGCCTCCGGCGCCTCATCGGGGCGCAGCACATGGTGTTCCAGGAAGCGGTGCACGTTCTGAAGCGCGGTGCGGGCGGCGTCGCGGCGTTCCCCGGCGCGGCGGCGCAGGTCCTCGCGCAGCACCGCGATCAGCGGCGCATTGCCGGTCAGGAAGGCCGCGCCATGCGCGCGCAGCGCGCCGAAGACGATGTTCAGCCCGCACAGCGTCTTGCCCGCGCCGGGGATGCCGGTGACGAACACCACCACCCGCCCGCCGTCGGCGCGCGCCTGATCGAGCGCGCGGGCCACCGCCGCCGTGGTGCGCGTCAGATTGGCCGCATCCGCCCGCGCCTCGGTCATCTCGGCGCTGCGATGCCGGTCGAACAGCATCTGCGCCGCCTCCAGCACCGAGGGCACCGGCCGATAGGGCGCCCGCAGCCAGGCATCGGCATCGAGCGGCCGCGCCGGCGCGCCCATCCCCTGCATGATCGCGCCCAGCCGCGCGCCAAGCCCCGCCGCATTACAGCCCATGGGCGGCACCACCCCCTGCCACAGCAGCGGCGGCGCGAAGGGGGTGGCAGGCGCCTCCGTCGCCACCAGCAGCGGCACCACCGGATGCGCCCGGCAGCCGGCGTGGAAGTCATGCAGGTCGAGCGCGTAATCCTCCACCTGCCGCAGATCGGCCGGCGCGAAGCCGCGCGCATGGTTCTTCCACTCGACCACCACCACGGCGCGGTCGGTCAGCAGCACCGCATCGGCGCGCTTGTGCAGCCGCAGCAGGTCGTATTCCAGCAGCACCCGCCAATCCGCGCGGTCCACAACGGCCAGCGCCGCCTGCAAGCCGCGCAGCATATCCACCCAGGAAGCGCGCTGGGTCAGTTCCAGGCTGCCGTGCCGCGCCGCCTGGGCGTAGGCCAGCCGCGCCGCGACCTCCTCCGCTGGGGTCGCGCACAAGGCCGCCGCCGTCATCTCAACCCAGGCTTTCATGCCCGGGAACGGTAACGCCCCGGCCAGGTCGCCAGCAAGACGCTCCCCAGCATCAGCCCGAAGCCCAGCCCATGCACCGCGCCGAAGGCCTCGCCCAGGAACACCACCGCCACCAGCGCCGCACTCGCCGGCAGGAACAGGGTGAAGACGCCCGCCACCCCCGCCTGCACGCGGCGCAGCCCGGCATACCACAGCAGCAGGCACAGCACGCTGTTGGTCAGCGAGTGGAACACCAGCAGCCCCAGCAGCCACGGATCGGCCAGCGCCGCCACCGCGCCGATCCCCGGCATGGCGAAGGGCAGCAGCACCAGCACCGAGAATGCCTGCATCCACAGCGCCGCCGTCAGCACCGGCACCGCGCCCGCCACGCGCCGCGCCAGCAGCACATAGGCCGCCTCGCCGCAGACCCCCACGAACACCAGCAGATTGCCCAGCCCCGAGCCACCGCCGCCGAGGCCACCCAGCCGCGCCAGCGTCAGCGCCGCCATTCCCACCCCGGCCAGCCCGGCTGCCAGCCATTGCCGCGGGCTCAACGCCTCGCGCAGCCACAGGAAGCTGCCCAGCGCCACCACCGCGGGCAGGCTGGCCAGCACGAGGCCCCCCTCCAGCGCCGAGGTCAGCCGCAGCCCCGCCAGCAGCCCCGCATTGTAGATGGCCGTGCCGAACACCGCCTGCCAGAACAGCGCGCGCCGCACCACGGGCGGCACCCGCACCAGCCCGTCGCGCCAGGCCACCAGCGGCAGCAGCACCAGCACCGCCAGGCCGCAGCGCAGGAAGGCGACCAGCGCGATCGGCAGCGCCTCGGCCAGCAGCTTGGCCACCGCCACATTGGCGCCCACCAGCGCCATCGAGGCCGCAAGCTGCCCGTAGGCGATGATCACCCGCGCCGGCGCAAGCGCGCCCTCACTCGGCCCCATCCTCCCGGCGATAGGGCGAGAGTTCCGCCAGCTCCGCCATCCGCGCCCGCACCGCCGGCCGCTCGGCCTCCAAAAAATTCTCCACCGCGCGCGACAGCCCGGCATGGGCGATCAGATGCGCCGAATAGGTCTCGGACGGCAGGTAGCCGCGCTGGATCTTGTGCTCGCCCTGCGCGCCGGCCTCGACCCGCGGCAGCCCATGCGCGATGGCGAAGTCTATGGCGCGCAGGTAGCACAGCTCGAAATGCAGGAAGGGCACCTCCTCGGTGCAGCCCCAGTTGCGGCCATACAGCGCCTCGCGTCCCAGCAGGTTCAGCGCACCCGCCACCGGCACGCCCTCGCGCTCGGCCAGCATCAGCACCACGCGCTCGCCCAGCCTTTCGCCCAGCAGCGGCCAGAAGGCGTCGGTCAGATAGGCCCCGCCCCAGCGGGAATCGACCGTGTTGCGGTAGAAGCTGTTGAAGGCGCGCCAATGCGCGGGGGTGATCTCGGCCCCGCGCAGGGTCCGCAGCACCAGCCCGGATTCCGCCACCGACCGGCGCTCGCGCCGCAGCTGCTTGCGCTTGCGCGAGGCCAGCGCGCCCAGGAAATCCTCGAAATCCGCATAGCCGCGGTTGTGCCAGTGGAACTGCACCCCCACCCGCTGCAGCCAGCCGCAGGCGCCCAGCGCCTCCCATTCCTCGCGCGTGCAGAAGGTCACATGCACCGACGACGCCTCGCTGGCCTCCATCGCCTGGCGCATCGCCTCGGCCAGCGCCGCCACCGGCACGCCCGGCCGGCGCAGCAGCCGCGCCCCGGGCACCGGGCTGAAGGGTGCGGCCACCTGCAGCTTCGGGTAATACCGCCCGCCCGCCCGCTCCAGCGCATCCGCCCAGCCATGGTCGAACACATATTCGCCGTAGGAATTCGTCTTGGCGTAGCCGGGCGCGCAGGCCAGCAGCGCGCCCCCCTCGTCGCGCAGGGCGATGTGCCGGGGGAACCACCCCGTCCGCCGCCCCGTGCTGCCCGAATCCTCCAGCGCCGACAGGAAGGCATGGCTCACGAAGGGGTTGTCCCCCGCGCAGCCATCCCACTCCGCCGCCGGGATCTCCGCGATCGCCGGATGCAGGGAGAGGTTGAGCGGCGCCGGGCTGTCCATTCCGCTTATCTGGGGCGGATCAGGCGAGTTCCAGGATCGCCTCGACCTCGACCGCGGCACCCCCGGGCAGCGCCGCCACCCCCACCGCGCTCCGCGCATGCCGCCCGGCCTCGCCGAACACCGCCACCGCCAGGTCCGAGGCGCCGTTGATCACCGCCGGCTGGTCCCCGAAGCCCGGCGCCGAGTTCACATACCCCGTCAGCCGCAGCACCCGCGTGATGCGCGACAGATCGCCGCCCGCCGCGTTGCGCGCATGCGCCAGGATCTGCAGGAAGCAATTCGCCGCCCCCGCCTGGCCATCCTCCAGGCTGACCCCCGCGCCCAGCTGCCCCACCGGCCAGATCTTCCCCTCGCGCCGCGGCACCTGGCCCGAGATCAGCAGCATCCGCCCCGAGACGGTGAAGGGAATGTAGTTGGCCACCGGGCTCGCCGGCTCCGGCAGCGTGAGGCCGAGCGCGCCCAGGCGCTCCTCGATGCTCGACATGTCGTGGCACTCCCTGGATGTCGCGCCGATTAAGGCCGCCTCCCGTGCCGGCGGCAAGAGCGCGCCGCCATCCTGGACGCCGCCGCGCGGCCCGGGCAGGATCGTGCGCATGTCCATGAACATCGGCTTCGTGCTCTTCCCCAACCTGACGCAGCTCGACTTCACCGGGCCGCTGCAGGTGCTCCACCGCCTGCCCGGCAGCGCGGTGCACATCCTCGCCGCCACGCGCGACGCGGTGCCGAGCGACTGCAACCTCGGCCTCGTGCCGACCCACAGCTTCGCGGAATCCCCGCAGCTGGACCTGATCTGCGTACCCGGCGGCGGCGGCGTGCTGGGCGCCATGCAGGACCAGGCGGTGCTCGACTTCGTGTCGCGCCAGGCCCCCGGCGCGCGCTACGTCACCTCGGTCTGCACCGGCGCCTTCGTCCTCGGCCGGGCGGGGCTGCTGCAGAACCGCCGCGCCACCACCCACTGGGCCTACACCGACCTGCTGCCCCTGGTCGGCGCGACCTACGAACCGGCCCGCGTGGTGCGCGACGGCCATGTGATCACCGCCGGCGGCGTGACCTCCGGCATCGACTTCGCCCTGACCCTGGTGGCCGAGATCGCCGGGCCAGATGTCGCGCAATCCATCCAGCTCAGCATCGAATACGACCCCGCGCCGCCCTTCGCCGCCGGCCACCCGGACCGCGCGCCCGAGGCCGCGAAGCGCCTCGTCGCGCCCCGCTTCGAGACGGCGCGCGCCAACTACCGCAAGGTCTTGGAAGGCTAGGCTCAGGACCCATTAATCTGCTTGCGGCGACGCGGGCGGCCGTGATTCTCAACGGGGCGGAGGTTCTGCCATGTCCGTCCCGTTCCTGCTCACGCCGGCGCAGATGCGC
>SKWC01000425.1 GCA_007129145.1 Rubritepida sp. | reverse complement strand
GTTCGGCCGCGGCGACCCCGTCGCGGTGCGCGACGAGGCGGGGCGCGAGCTTGCACGCGGGCTGTCGGCCTATGACGCGGCGGATGCGCGGCGCATCGCCGGCCACCGCAGCGCCGAGATCGAGACCATACTGGGCTGGCGCGGCCGCGCCGAGATCATCCACCGCGACGACCTGGTCCTTCTGGAGGAGTAGCGCCGATGTGGGACGCCGCGATCATGGGGGTGGTGGAGGGGCTGACCGAGTTCCTGCCCGTCTCCTCCACCGGCCATCTGATCCTGATGGGCACGCTGATCGGCTTCGAGGGGCCGCCGGGCAAGACCTTCGAGGTCACCATCCAGCTCGGCGCCGTGCTGGCCGTGGTGGTGGTGTTCTGGGGCCGGCTGCTGGATGTGGCGCGCCACATGTGGACGCCGGGCAGCAGCCAGTTCCACTTCGCGCGCAACATCACGCTCGCGATGATCCCGGCGCTGGTGCTGGGGGCCACACTGCACGGCTACATCATCGGCCTGCTCTTCACCCCCTGGGTGGTGGCCTGCGCGCTCATCGTGGGCGGCATCGTCATCATCTGGGTGGAGCGGCGCGGCCGCCTGCCCACCGCGCGCAGCATCGAGGAGATCACGCCGCGCACCGCCTTCCTGATCGGGCTGGGCCAGGCGCTGGCGATGATCCCGGGGACCTCGCGCTCGGGGGCCACCATCATCACCGGCCTGCTGTGCGGGCTGGACCGCCGCACCGCGGCCGAGTTCAGCTTCATCCTGGCGATCCCGACCATGCTGGCGGCCACCGTCTATTCGCTGTGGCAGGCGCGCGCCGACATCACCTTCGACGGCCTGGCGCAGATCGGGGTGGGCTTCGCGGTCTCCTTCGTGGTGGCGCTGGTGACGGTGAAGCTGATGTTGGCCTTCGTCCAGCGCATCGGCTTCACGCCCTTCGGCTGGTATCGCATCGCGATCGGAACTGTGATCCTATTGGTCCTGAGCCTGGGCTGAGCGCGGCGCGCCGGCCCCTCAGGCTTGCGCCCCACCCGGCCCGCGGCGGGGCATGCCACGTCTCGAGGAGCAACAAGAAATGGCAGAGCACACCACCATCTCCCGCCGCGTCCTGGGCGCGGGCGCGCTTGGCGCGGCCCTGGCGGCCCCGGCGGTCGCGCGCGCCCAGGCGCCGAGCTTCTTCCGCATCGGCACCGGCGCGGCCGGCGGCACCTACTTCCCGATCGGCGGCATCCTGGCGAACGCCATCTCATGCCCGCCCGGCTCGCGCTGCAACGAGCCCGGCGGCAATGTCGGCGTGCCGGGCATGATCGCGGTGGCCCAGGCCACCCAGGGCTCCGTGCAGAATGTGAACCTGATCCATTCGGGCAATGCCGAAAGCGGCTTCGTGCAATCCGACGTGCTGCACTGGTCCTACACCGCCACCGGCCTGTTCGACGGCCGCCCGCGGCTGGATCGGCTGCGCTTCGCCGCGCATCTGTTCCCCGAGCACATCCACGCGGCGGTCCGCGCCGACAGCCCCTTCCAGACCCTGACCGACCTGCGCGGCCGGCGCATCGCGGTGGGGCTGCAGGCCTCGGGCGCGCGCGTGGGCTCCGAGCTGATCCTGGAGGCCAACGGGATGATCGGCGGGCGTGACTTCACCGCCGAATTCCTGAACCAGCAGCAGGGCGTCGAGCGCATGCAGGACCGCAACCTGGAGGCGGCGCTGACGGTGGCGGGCTACCCTTCGGCCGCCTTCGTCGAGTTCTGCAGCCGCACCGGCTGCCGCTTCCTGCGCATCGAGGGCGAGGCGGCGCAGCGCGTCATCGAGCGCGCGCCCTTCTATTCCCAGGGCGTGATCCCCGCCACCGCCTATGAGGGCATGACCGAGGACGTCCCCACCCTGACGGTCGGCGCCTGCTGGATCGTGCGCGACAGCGTGCCCGAGGAGACCGTCTACGGCATCGTGCGCTCGCTGTGGTCGGATCCGACGCGCGGCCTGCTGGACCGCGGCCACGCCAAGGGCCGCGAGATCATCCGCGAGCGGGCGCTGCTGGGCCGCGGCGTGGTGCCCTTCCACCCGGGCGCCGAGCGCTTCTACCGCGAAGCCGGCATGCTCTGAGCAGCCGCACCACGGATGGCCGGGCGCGCCCGGCCATCCGCCACCTTGATCCGGACCACCCCGAGTAACCCCGCGCACGGGGTTGAGGATGCCCCCGTGAGCGAACAGCGTTCCTCCAGCACCAGGCTCGACCTCGAGGCCGCCGAGAAGCTCGAGCGGTCCATAGACGGCGAGTTGCGCTTCCGCCCCCTGTCCGGCTGGGTGGCGGGCGCGGTGTCCTTCGTGCTGGTGGCGCTGTCGGTGTTCCACTACTACACCGCCGGCTTCGGCATCATGACCGAGCACTGGCACAAGGCCATCCACCTGGCGGCCGTGCTGGGGCTGATCTTCCTGCTGTTCCCCGGCGGGCTGTTCTCCATCGGGCCACGCATGGGCGGCGTGCCGCTGGGGGACTGGGTGTTCGCCGGCGCCGTCGTGACCGCCACCCTCTACCTGCCGCTGGTGTTCGACGAACTGACGTTCCGCATCGGCATGCCGAACACCACCGATGTGGTCATGGGCACGATCATGATCGTGCTGGTGCTGGAGGCGGTGCGGCGCGCCATGGGCTGGGTGCTGCCCATGATCGTGGGCATCTTCATCCTGTATGGCGTGTTCGGAAACCTGCTGAGCGGCGTTCTGGCGCATCCCGGCGCCGATTGGGCGGGCTTCGTCAACCACGTCTACATGACGGGCGAGGGCATCTTCGGCATCCCGGCCAAGGTGGTCTCGACCTTCGTCTTCCACTTCGTGCTGTTCGGCGTGATCGCGACCCGCATGGGGCTCGGGCAGTTCTTCATCGACCTGGCCACCATCATCGCCGGCCGCTACCCGGGCGGGCCGGCCAAGGTGGCGGTGCTGTCCTCGGCGATGTTCGGCTCCATCTCGGGCTCCTCCATCGCGAACACGGTCACCACCGGCTCGCTCACCATCCCGGCGATGAAGCGCATCGGCTACAAGCCGCATTTCGCCGGCGGCGTGGAGGCGGCGGCCAGCGCGGGCGGGCAGATCACGCCCCCCATCATGGGGGCGGCCGCCTTCGTGATGATCGAGTTCCTGGAGATCCCCCTCACCACCCTGCTGCTGGCGGCGGCGGTGCCGGCGGCGATGCATTTCTGGGGCGTCTTCGTTCAGGTGCATTTCGAGGCGAAGCGCCTGGGCCTGCGCGGCATGGAACCGGATGAGCTGCCCAAGCTGTGGCCCACCCTGCGCGACGGCTGGCCCACGGTCATCCCCCTGGTCATCCTGGTCTGGACCATCGTCTCGGGCTACACCCCCTACCTCGCGGCTTTCTATGGCATCACCGCCTGCGTGGTGATCGGCTTCATCAACCCGCGCAACCGGTTGACCCTCAAGGATCTCTGGATCGCCCTGGACACGGGCGCGCGCTATGCCATCGCGGTGGGCGCGGCGGCGGCGGCGGTCGGCATGGTGGTGGGCGTGGTCACGCTGACCGGCGCGGGCTTCCGCATAAGCTTCATCGTCACCCAGGCGGCGGCGCAGACCGCGGCCTTCTTCAGCCCGGTCTTCGACTTCATGCCCGCGGGGTTCGGCAGCATCGAGGGGCTCACGCTGTTCCTGACGCTGCTGTTCATCGCCATCGTCTGCATGCTGATGGGCGCGGGCATCCCGACCACCGCGCTCTACATCGTGCTGGCCGCCATCGCGGCCCCCGCGATCACGCAGCTCGGCGTGCCGCCGATCGCGGCGCACCTGTTCGTGCTCTATTTCGGCATCCTCGCGGATCTGACGCCGCCGGTCTGCGTATCGGCCTATGCGGCGGCCGGCATCGCCGGCGCGAACCCCTTCCGCACGGGGCTGACCGCCTTCCGCCTGGGCATCGCCAAGGCCACGGTGCCCTTCGTCTTCGCCTATGCGCCGGTGATGCTGATCGTCGTTGACGGCTTCAACTGGCCCGACTTCCTGATCGTGGTGACGACCTGCGCCACCGGCGTGCTGCTCATCGGCATCGGGCTGACCGGCTACGCCTTCACCCATATGGGGCTGCTCTCGCAGGCGCTGCTGGTGCTCTCGGCCCTGCTGATGATCGCACCCAACGGGCCGTTGGCGCTGGTCGGCGCGGCCATCGCGGCCCCGGTGCTGATGTGGAACTTCCTAAGGTCCCGGCGGGTGAGGGCACCGGCGCTGGGCGAATAGCATCCCGGCCGCCCCGGGGCGGAAGGCGTTCCGGCGCGCGTACTCGCCATCACGGTTGACACGGGCGAGCCTCATGGCCGACCATGCCCTCTGGGTTGCATTATGCATCCTATATGCACGCCAAGAGGGCATGCCGAACCATGACACAGCTGGCCGCGCCTGCCCGGTCGCCCGGCACCACCGCGGGGGCCTCGCCGCATTCCACCGCGCGGGCCGCGCGCGGGTGAACAGTATCACCCCCCCTGGCCGCCCGCCCCGGCCGCGCCAGAGTCCGGCCGGCATGACGCAGGCACGTCCCGGCGGGGCATTGCGCGGGCGGGCGGGCAGTCGCCGCGTCCTCGTGCTGTTCGGCACCCGCCCCGAGGCCATCAAGATGATGCCCGTGCTGAAGGCGCTGGCCCAGCGGCCGGGCATCGCGCCGCTCGCCTGCTCGACCGGCCAGCACCGCGAGATGCTCGACCAGGTGCTGGCGGATTTCGGCGCGCGCTGCGACCTCGATCTCGGGGTCATGGCGCATGGCCAGGCCCTGCCCGCGCTGACCAGCCGCATCCTGCTCGGCGTCGCGCAGGTGCTGGAGCAGACGCGGCCCGACATGGTGCTGGTGCATGGCGACACCACCACCGCCATGGCCGCCGCCCTCGCCGCCTTCTACGCCCGCGTGCCGGTCGGCCATGTCGAGGCGGGGCTGCGCTCCTTCGACATGGACAGCCCCTGGCCCGAGGAGTTCAACCGCGTCGCGGTGGATGCCCTGGCCGCGCTGAGATTCGCCCCCACCGAACAGGCGGCCGACAATCTGCGCCGTGACCTTGGCGGGCATGGGCGCATCCTGGTCACCGGCAACACCGGCATAGACAGCCTGCTCGGCGCGGTGGCGGCGCTGCGGCGCGACCCGGCGC
>SKWC01000329.1 GCA_007129145.1 Rubritepida sp. | reverse complement strand
CACTACGGCGGGCGGCTGACCTTCAGCCCCGATGGGGATCATGTGTTCCTCGCCACCGGGGACCGCAACCATGACCGGCAGCGCGCGCAGCGGCTGGACGATCTGGCGGGCAAGATCATCCGCCTGACCCGCGACGGCCGCGTTCCCGCCGACAACCCCTTCGTGACCCATGCGCAGGCGCGCCCCGAGGTCTGGAGCTACGGCCACCGCAACCCGCAGGGCATGCAGCACAACCCCGCCACCGGCAGCCTGTTCTCGGCGGAATTCGGCCCGCGCGGCGGCGATGAGCTGAACCTGATCCAGCCCGGGCTGAACTATGGCTGGCCTGAGGTCACCTATGGGCGCGAATACTGGGGCGGGCAGATCGCCGGCGGCCGCACCGAGGGGCCGGGGTTCACCCAGCCGCTGCGCCACTGGGTGCCGGCCATCAGCCCATCGGGCATTGCCTTCGCCCCGCCCCACGCGGCACCCGCCTGGCGGGGCAGCCTGTTCATCGCCTGCCTGAACCCGCCCGGGCTGCTGCGCATCGCCATGGACGGCGACACTCCGGGCGCCGAAGAGCGCATCTTCTGGCGCGAACGCCGCCTGCGGCACGTCATCTTCGCCCCCGATGGCGCCCTTCTGGCCCTGACTGATGAGCGCCAGGGGCGGATTCTGCGCTTCGAACCGGCATGAGTGGCTTGCCGGGGCGTATCCTTGCGCCAATGTGCCGTGGATGAGCAGCAGCATCGCCCCGCCCCCCGCCGTTGACGATCCGGTCCTCACCGCCTTCTGGCGCGTCCTGGCCGGCAGCGGGTGGTCCGCGCTCACGCTGCGCGCGGTCGCCGCCGAGGCGGGCGTGCCGCTGTCCGAGATCCGCCGCCGCTTCGGCTGCCAGCTGGGACTGCTGCGCGCCCATGCCGCGGCGCTGGACGCGGGGGTGATCGAGGGCACGCTGGATGACGCGACCTCGACCGCGCGCGACCGGCTGTTCGACGTGCTGATGCGCCGCATAGACCTGATGCAGGCCGACCGCGCCGGCATCATCCGGCTGATGCGCGACCTCCCGCGCGACCCGTTCCTGGCGCTGTGGCTGGCCACCGAGCAGCCGCGCGCCATGGGCTGGATGCTGGAGGCCGCCGGGCTGGAGGCCAGCGGCCCCAGGGGTGCGCTGCGCGCCCAGGGGCTGGGCGTCGTCTGGCTGGCCACGCTGCGCGCCTGGGAAAAGGACGAGAGCGCCGATCTCTCGGCCACCATGGCCGCGCTCGATCGCGCGCTGGACCAGGCCGACCGCGCCGCGCGCAGCTTCGGTCTCGGCCGCGAGGAGAACCAGCCCGATGACACGCCCACCGACACGCCAGCCGCCGAAGACGCCGCGCCGCCCGGCGCCGCGCCGGAAGACCCCGCCGGCCCCGCCCCGGCCGCAGCCTGATCCTCCGGAGCCAGATTCGGCGGCGCCAGATTCGGCGGCGTTTGACCCGCCGGAGGACGCACGGCTAGCTTCCCCGGCTGATTCCGCAGGGAGAACGGATATGTCAGGTCAGGGCTTCAACCCCGAGGACATGATGCGGATGTTCCGCGACATGGCCATGCCGGGGACGATGGACTTCCAGGCGCTGGCCGAGGCGCAGAAGCGCAACATGGAGGCGATGGTCCAGGCCAACCGCGTCGCCATGGAGGGCGCGCAGGCCATCGCGCGGCGCAACATGGAGCTGATGCAGCAGGCGATGGCCGAGCTGTCCCAGGCCATGCAGGGCGCGGCCAGCCCCGATGGGAGCCCGGCCGAGAAGGCCGCCCGCCAGGCCGAGCTGCTGAAGTCGAACTATGAGCGCGCCATGGCCTCCATGAAGGAGCTGGCGGACCTCATCCAGAAGTCGAACGGCGAGGCGCTGGAAGTGCTGAACCGCCGCTTCACCGAGGCGCTGGACGAGATCCAGGGGATGATGAAGAAGGGCTGAGGCCCTTCACCGCCAGCGCCAGAACAGCGCGCTGCCCAGCAGCAGCGCGAGAGCAAAGGTCAGCAGGGCTGCGCCGATGCCTCCCGCCAGCGCGGCCACGCCGCTGAGCGCCTGCAGCACGGCTGCGCCGCCGAAGAAATGGATGTTCTGGGCGGACAGGGCGCGCCCCACCTCCTCGGGCGCCACGCGCGGGCGCAGCAGGGCGAAGCACAGCACCTGGAAGGAGATGGCCAGGCCGAACAGGAACAGCAGCGCCGCATCCAGCCAGACCGGCCCCTGCAAGTGCCCCGCCGCCAGCAGCCCCAGGATGCACAGCGCGGCCAGCACATGCCCGCCCGCCAGCAGCAGCGGCAGCCGGCCGAACCGCGATGCCACCCAGCCCGCCAGCGCCGGCCCCAGCACCAGCGCCACCGTGCCGGCCAGCAGCACATGGCCCGCGGGGATGCGCGCCATCCCCTTCACCTCCATCAGCCAGGGCCCGCCCCACAGCCCGCGCAGCCCCAGCACCGCGCCGACCGAGACGAAGGCGATGGCGAACAGCCCGCGCAGATGCGGCGCCACCGCCAGCCGCAGCACGGCGCGCGTATCGCCCAGCAGGGTGCGCTCGGGCGCGGGGCGCGGCGGGGCGGCGCGCAGCGTGACGAAGACGGCGGCGAAGGCCAGCCCCGCCAGCCCCACGCAGGCGCAGTAGCCGGCGCGCCAGCCCAGTGCCTCGACCAGGAAGGCCAGCGGGCTGGCCGAGAGCAGCATGCCCGAATTGCCCATCGCCTGGATCAGCCCCGACCACAGGCCGAATTCGCGCTGGCCCAGCGTCTGCGCGGCGTGGGTGATGGGCGCCATCAGCATGCCCGAGCAGCCCGCGCCGAGCACGATCTGCGCCAGCAGCATAGTCCCCGCCGAGGGCGCGACCGCCGCCAGCACCGCGCCACAGCCCCCCAGCGTCAGCAGCGTCAGCGACACCGGCCGCACCCCGTAGCGGTCCAGCGCCACGCCCACCGGCACCATCGCGAGCGCAAAGGCCGCCGGGAAGGCGCCGGTGATGGCGGCCAGGGTTTCGGCCGTGATGGCGAGGTCGCGCGTGAGAACATCGGCCGCCACCGCCGGCAGGGTGCGCACCGCGTTGGAGAACACATGGCCGAGCGTCAGCGCCAGCAGCGCCAGCGCCACGACGCGCGGCGCGCCGTTCATGCCGGCGAGGGGTCGGGCAGCAGCTTGCCGGGGTTCAGGATGCCGCGCGGATCGAGCGTCGCCTTCAGCGCGCGCATCACATCCAGCGCGGCGGCGCCATGCTCCTCCTCCATGAACTGGCGCTTGCCCAGCCCCACCCCATGCTCGCCCGAGCAGGTGCCGCCCAGCGCCAGGGCGCGGCGGACGATCCGGCGGTCCAGCTCCCAGGCGCGGGCCATCTCGGCCGCGTTGCCTTCCTCGACCAGGATGATGCTGTGGAAGTTCCCGTCGCCGACATGGCCCACGATGGGCGCCTCGAAGCCGCTGTCGGCGATGTCCTGCTTGGCGCCCAGCAGCGCCTCCTCCAGCCGCGAGATGGGCACGCAGACATCGGTGGTGATGCCGCGCTTGCCGGGCCGCCAGGCAAGGCCGGCCCAATAGGCGTCGTGGCGGGCCTGCCACAGCCGGTTGCGGGCCTCGGCCTCGCGCGCCCAGGCGAAGGGGCCGCCGCCCTCGGCCGCGACGATCTCCTCCACGGCCTGGGCCTGCTCGGCCACGCCGGCCTCGCTGCCGTGGAATTCCAGGAACAGGGTGGGGGTCGGGGCCATGCCCTCCAGCTTCGAATAGGCGATGCAGGCGGCCATCTGCGCTTCGTCCAGCAGTTCGATCCGCGCCACGGGGATGCCGGCCTGCATGGTGGCGATGACGCTGCGCACCGCCGCGCCGATGTCGGGGAAGGGGCAGACGGCGCTGACCATGGCCTCGGGCAGGCCGTGCAGCCGCAGCCGGATGCGGGTGATGACGCCCAGCGTGCCCTCGCTGCCGATGAAAAGCCGCGTCAGGTCGTAGCCATGCGCGGCCTTGCGGGTGCGCCCGCCGGTCTCGATGACCCGGCCATCGGCCAGCACGACCTCAAGGCCCAGCACGTTCTCGCGCATGGTGCCGTAGCGCACGGCATTGGTGCCGCTGGCGCGGGTGGCGCACATGCCGCCCAGCGTGGCGTGGCTGCCCGGGTCCACCGGGAAGAACAGCCCCTGGTCGCGCAGATGCGCGTTGAGCTGCTGGCGCGTCACCCCCGGGCGCAGCACGCAATCCATGTCGGCGGCGTTGACCTCCTCGATGGCGGTCATGCGCGACAGGTCCAGCGAGATGCCGCCGCGCACCGGGTTCACATGCCCCTCCAGGCTGGTGCCCGCGCCGAAGGGCGTCACCGCCACGCCATGCGCGTTGCAGGCGGCGAGGATGGCGCTGACCTCAGCCGTGGTGTCGGCGAAGGCCACCGCGTCGGGCAGGGTGGGGGTGGAGGTGTCCTCGCCGCGGGCGTGCTGGGCGCGCAGGCTGGGATTGAGCGAGAGGCGTTCGCCCAGCAGCGGGGCGAGGCTGGCAAGAACGGCGTCAATCGGGCGGGGCGGGGCGGAGGTGTCCATGGCGCGCGCATCATGCGGCAGGCCCGCGCGGCCGCACAGCCGGGGCGGTTTTGCTTGCCCCGGGCCGCCGCGGCTGCCTAGCGTGCCGGGATAAGAAACCAGTCAGGAGGAAACGATGCGGTTCCTGTCCATCGTGCTGCTTGCCTGCGCGCTGGCGCTGCCCGCCCGCGCCCAGGCCCCCATCACCATCCTGGTCGGCTTCACAGCCGGCGGGCCGTCCGATCTGATGGCGCGGCTGATGGCGCCTGAACTGACCGCCCGGCTCGGCGCGCCGGTCGTGGTGCGCAACGCCACCGGCGCGGCCGGGACCATCGCCGCGGCCGAGGTGGCGCGCGCGCAGCCCGACGGGCTGACGCTGCTGATGACGCCGCTCGGCCCCATGGTGATCCAGCCGCATTTCCGCGCGGACCTGAGCTATGGCCCGGCCGATTTCACGCCGCTCTGCCAGGTGGCCGACACGCCGGTGGTGCTGATGACCACGCAGCAGGGGCCGCGCACCCTGGCCGAGCTGGCGGCGGCGGCGCGCACGGCGCCGGGGCAGCTGAACTTCGCCTCGACCGGGCCGGGCACCATCCCGCACATCGCAGGCGTCGCGCTGGCGCGCGCGCT
>SKWC01000340.1 GCA_007129145.1 Rubritepida sp. | reverse complement strand
GCTTCGGCCGCGTCGCGCGCCGCGGCAGGGGTCTCGGCGATGATGGCGGCCACCGCCTCGCCCACGAAGCGCACCACGCCATCGGCCAGCAGCGGGCGCGGCGGGGCGGCCAGCGGCGAACCATCCGGGCGCGTGAAAGGCAGCGTGACCTTGAGGGGCCGCGCGCCCATGCCCGCCATATCCGCGGCCGTCAGCACCGCCAGCACGCCGGGCATGGCGCGGGCGGGGTCCGCATCCAGGGCGCGGATGCGCGCATGGGCGTGCGGGCTGCGCAGGAACACGAGATGTGCCGTGCCGGGCGGCGCCATATCATCGGTGAAGCGGCCCTGCCCGCGCAGCAGGGCGGGGTCCTCCATGCGGCGGACGGCCTGGCCGCTGCCGAAGCGGGTGGCGGCTGGGGTGGTGCCCTCGGGCATGGTGGACTCCTCTGCGCGATCCGCCGGCAGGCTAGAGCCTATTGCCGGACGCTGGAATCGGGTGGCGGCTCGCCGCGCGCCACGCGGTGCACGAAGCCGAGCTTGGCGATCACCGCATCGCTCAGCGTGAAGGGATAGGCGAGTTCATGGCCCATGCTGCGGTTCAGCGCGTTCAGCGCCACCGTCAGCGGAATCCAGCGCGCGATCAGCGCCTGGAAGGGCACCGGCCGATAGGGGTTGAAATCCGCCTCCGCCGCCATGGCCTCCGCGGCATCCGACCGCGGATCGAGGCGCAGGCCGAAGGCCCAGGCGGTCTCCAGCGTGTCCACCATGTGCAGATAGTGGCTCCAGCTTTCCGCCCAATCCTCCCACGGGTGGGAGGAGGCGTATTCGCTGATGAAGCGGGCCGACCAGTCGGGCGGCGTGCCGGTGGCATAGTGCCGGCGCAGCGCCTCGGCGTAGTCCTGGCGCTCATCGCCGAAGCAGGCGCGGAAGGGCTCCAGCCAGGGGCCGTCGCGCACCAGCAGGTTCCAGTAGTGATGCCCCGATTCGTGCCGGAAATGGCCGAGCAGGGTGCGGTAGGGCTCCTCCAGCGCGTCGCGGGTGCGCATCCGCGCGACCGGATCGGCCTCCGCGATGTTCAGCGTGATCAGCCCGTCGGCATGGCCGGTCACCACCCCCGGCCCGCCGCCCGGCGCATCGGCCAGGAAGTCGAAGGCGAGGCCGCGCGGATCCCGTGCCTTGGGCTCCACCTTCAGGCCGAGCCGCAGCGCGTTGCACACGAAATGCCGCTTCGCCGCCTCGATCTCCTGCCAGAGCGCGCGATGGCGCGGCACCGACAGGTCGGGGATGGTGCGGTTCAGCCGGCAGGAGACGCAGAACCCCTCCGCCTCCTGCGCATCCACCAGCCAATTGCAGCCATCAGCGCGGTTGGCGCAGGCGCGCCAGCGCCCGCCCGCGCCCTCGGTTGGCGCGCCATCGGCGCCGAGGGCCAGCATGTCCTGCGGTGCCGGCGCGAAGCCCAGCGCCGCCCCGCAGGAGAGGCAGGCGTGGTTGTCGAAGAAGACCCGCGCCCCGCAGGAGGTGCAGGCGAACAGCCGCACTCAGCCGCGCTCGTAAAGAAGGCGGGCGCGGATGGTGTGCGGCAGGGCGCGCAGCTTTGCCAGGATGGCCTCGCCCTCATGGGTGGCGCCGGCGTCCACGACCACATAGCCGATGCCGCCCTCGGTCTGCAGATACTGCCCGGCGATGTTCACGCCATGGCTGGCGAAGACCTGGTTGATGGCACCCAGCACGCCCGGCGCATTGTGGTGCACATGCATGAAGCGCGCCCCGGTGGCGCGCGGCGGCAACTCGACCTGGGGGAAGTTCACGGCACCCAGCGTGCTGCCGGTGTCCGAGTAGTCGGCCAGCTTGCGCGCCACCTCCTCGCCGATGCGCGACTGCGCCTCCTCGGTGCTGCCGCCGATATGCGGCGTCAGGATGACGTTGGGGATGCCCTGCACCGGGCTGACGAAGGGATCGCCGTTGCGCTTCGGTTCCTCGGGGAACACGTCCAGGGCGGCACCCGCCAGGTGCCCGCCGCGCAGCGCCGCGGCCAGGGCGTCCATGTCCACCAGCGTGCCGCGGGCGTTGTTGATGAGGTAGGCGCCGGGCTTCATCCGCGCGATCTGCTCCGCGCCGATCATGCCCTGGGTGGCCGGCGTCTCGGGCACATGCACCGTCACCACGTCGGACCAGTGCAGCAGCTCATCCAGCGTGGCGCAGCGCGAGGCATTGCCCAGCGGCAGGCGGGTCGCGACGTCATAGAAGATCACGCGCATGCCCAGCGCCTCGGCCAGCACGGACAACTGCTTGCCGATGTTGCCATAGCCCACGATGCCCAGCGTGCGGCCGCGCACCTCGATCGAACCCTCGGCCGACTTGTCCCAACCCCCGGCATGGGCGCTGACGGATTTGGGGAAGATGTTGCGCATCAGCATCACGATCTCGCCCAGCGTCAGTTCGGCAACGCTGCGCGTGTTCGAAAAGGGCGCGTTGAACACCGGGATGCCGAGGTTGCGCGCGGCGTCCAGGTCCACCTGATTGGTGCCGATGCAGAAGCAGCCCAGCACGATCAGCCGATCGGCGGCCTCCAGCACATCGGCGGTGATCTGGGTGCGGCTGCGGATGCCCAGCATGTGCACGCCGCGCACCGCCTCGCGCAGCGCAGCGCCCTCCAGGGCGCGCTTCTCCTGCTGGACATTGCTGTAGCCGTCCTCGGCCAGCAGGTTCACCGCGGTGGGCGCGATGTTCTCCAGCAGCAGGGTGCGGATGCGTTCCTTGGGAAAGGAGAGCTTGTCGCTCATTCGGTCACTCCTCTTGTGCGGACCCGGCGCTCAGCGGTTGGCGAGGTCGGCCAGCGCCTGGGCCAGCACGCGGGTGCCGGCGGCCAGGGCCTCGGGGGTGGCGTATTCGGCCGGGTGGTGCGAGACGCCGGCCCGGCAGGGGACGAACAGCATCCCCGTCGGGCAGACGGGCACGAGGAATTGCGCGTCGTGGAAGGCGCCCGAGGGCATGCGGATGTGGCGCAGCCCCTGGGCGCGGGCGGCGGCCTCCACCGCGTCGGGCACCATGGGCTGGAATGCGGCGGGGGCGGCGTGGAAGCGCTCGGTCAGGGTCACGGCGCAGTTCCGGACCGCCGCCTGGATCACCCCCTCGATCGCGTTGCCGCGCGCCTGCAGCACGGCGTTGTCGGGGTGGCGGAAGTCGATGGTGAAGCGCGCGACCGCGGCCACCGAGTTGGAGGTGTTGGGCTCCACCTCGATGGAGGCGACGGTGAAGCGCAGGATGTCGGCGGGGTCGTGCATCAGCGCGTTCAGCGCCGTGATGGCGCGCAGCATGTCCTGCACCGCATCCTGCCGCAGCCCGAGCGGCGTGGTCCCGGCATGGTCGGACTTCCCGCGGATCTCCACCAGGAACCAGCGGCTGCCCTGGATGCCCGTGACCACCCCGATGTCCTGGCCCTGCGCCTCCAGCAGCGGCCCCTGCTCGATATGCGCCTCCAGATAGGCGAAGGGGGCCGTGCCCTCGACCACGCCGAGCGGGCGGCGGGGGATGTCGGCCTCGGCGGCCAGCGTCTCGGCCAGCGCGTCGGAGAATCGGATGCCGGCGCGGTCAGTGACGCCATCCCAGGTCTGGGGGGGCGCGAAGCCGGTGTAGGCCATGCTGCCCATGCAGCCGGGGGCGTAGCGGCCGCCTTCCTCATTGGTCCAGGCGACGACCTCGATGGGCCGGCGCGGCGTGATGCCCGCCTCGCGGATGGCGCGCACCGCCTCAAGCCCAGCCAGCACGCCCCAGATGCCGTCGAAGCGGCCGCCCTGGGGCTGGCTGTCCATGTGGCTGCCAGTCAGCACCGGCGCCAGCGTGGGGTCCGCGCCCTCCAGCCGCAGGAACAGGTTGCCCAGCCGGTCCACGCTGGGCGCGAGCCCCGCCGCCTCGCCCCAGGACAGCAGCAGGCGCCGCGCCTCGCGGTCGAGCTCGGTCAGGCAGGGGCGGTTCACGCCCTGGTTGCCGGCCGCATCGGTGAAGCCGCCGATCGCGGCCATGGCCGTCAGGTCGGACCAGTGGCGGGCCTGGTCCACGGCGGCGACGAGGTTGGGCGCGACGGCGGCGGTCATGCGGCGGCTCCGGAATGGCGGGAGGCCCCGTTCATGGGCCGATGCCCTGGCGAAATCAACCGCCCGCCCGCCGGGGCCGGGGCGCGCGGGCCGCATGCGCGGCTTGCCTTGTCACGCCGCCGCCCTGCACCATCACGTCGCAACACCGAGGCAGGCATGGGCCGGCTTTCCACACATGTTCTCGACACCGCCCATGGCCGGCCCGCCGCCGGCATGGGCTTCGCCCTGTTCCGCCAGGAGGCCAACGGGGAGGCCAGAGGGGAGACCAGCGGGGAAGCCAGCCGCTGGACCCTGCTGGCAGAGGGCGCGACCAACGCCGATGGCCGCACCGACGCGCCGCTGCTGCAGGGCGCGGCCTTCCGCGCCGGGCGCCACCGCCTCGTGTTCCAGGTCGCTGCCTATTTCCGCGCCCAGGGCGTGGCGCTGCCCGACCCGCCCTTCCTGGACGAGGTCACGCTGGAATTCGGCATGGCCGAGGGCGGGCACCATCACGTGCCGCTGCTGGTCTCGCCCTTCGGCTACACCACCTACCGCGGCAGCTGAACCATGGAACTGGACCCCGCCTACCTGGCCGACTGGGCCAACCTGCTGCTGCGCTGGCTGCACCTGATCACGGGCATCGCCTGGATCGGCACCAGCTTCTACTTCATCGCCCTCGACAACAGCCTGGAGCCCGACCCCGCCGGCAACCCGCGCATCCGCGGCGAGCAATGGTCCATCCATGGCGGCGGCATCTACCACAAGCGCAAATACGTGAACGCGCCCGAGACGCTGCCGCAGCGGCTGCATTGGTTCAAATGGGAGGCCTACTGGACCTGGATCAGCGGCTTCGCGCTGTTCACGCTGATCTACTGGCGCGAGGCGGAGACCTACCTGGTGGACCCCGCCGTGCTGGCCCTGCCCGCCTGGGCCGCCATCGCGATCTCGGCGGCGATGCTGGTGGCGGGCTGGCTCGCCTATGACGCGCTGTGCCGCTCGCGGCTGGCCGGGAAGGAGGCTTGGCTGCTGGCCGCGGGC
>SKWC01000126.1 GCA_007129145.1 Rubritepida sp. | reverse complement strand
GCGCTGGCGCGCGCCGCCATCGCCTGGGCGAAGCCCGGCCAGGCGGAGGCTCAGGCCGCCCAGTAGCCCTGGTGGGGCAGGCCGCCGTCGTCTTCCAGCAGGGGGCCCAGCACCGCGACGCGCTCGGCAGCGCTGTCCAGCACGGCGCGGCAGGACAGCGACAGCCCCGCCGTCTCGGGCCGGGCGTTGCGCAGCGCCAGGATGGCGCCGGGCGGCCTCTGGACGAGTTCAGGCGAGATCGAGGCCTAGCCGTTCCTTCGCGACTTGCTTTGCGTAGCTTTTCGCCAATTCCCACATGAACTCTAGGCTAGAAGTGCCAACACGCGTAGCTCCCGATTTCGTTCGCCTCCAAAGCTCCGGATCACGGATCGCATCAAGGAACTCGTGGCCGACCCACGTAAGTCGATCAGCAAAAAAAACTGTTCCACCACCCATCGAATGGACAGTCTGCCCACGAAGTAGACCCGCTTCCTCCAAAAGCAGCAGATGGTAGATAACCTCCTGTTCATCTCGGCCCTCGATCTCGATTTGGAGAGAGTTCAAGGGACGGTCACTTACCGATTCAACGCGAAGAAGGATGTCTCGCACTAAATCCATGTCTCGCTGCATGCAGTTCGCCTTAAAATAACGGGACATGCAGTGCTCGCCTACTGAGGGGCAAGCAGGCTGTCCGCTACCAAGAGGAGCGCAGCGCCTCGCCGGCGAGGGCGAAGGCGCGGCGCAGCAGCCCGAGGTCGAGGTCGGAGGGCGCGCTCACCCTTCCCGGACGGTGCGGCGGAAGAACAGCATGGGCAAGGCGATGGATGCGGCCAGCGCGCCGAGCAGGATGTATTTCGCGTTGGCGATGATTTCGGGTGGGCCGAAGCCCTCCATCACGATGATGAACATCACCGCGCTGCCCATGATGGACAGGCCGAAAAGCCGCCCGGTGATGCTGACCTCGCGGCGGGGTGCGGGTGGCGTCTGTTGATCCATGCGGTTCCTCTCCCTCGGCTCGTTGCGGGAGGTTAGGCCATGCCGCGGCTTACGCCACGGAAAAAACGGCGGCGTAACCCTCGGGCCTGAAGCCGATCACGCGGCGTCCATCGGCCAGTTCCAGCACCGGGCGCTTCACCATGGAGGGCTGGGCCAGCATCAGCGCGCGGGCACGGGGCGCGTCGAGCCCCAGGCGATCGGCCTCGGGCAGCTTGCGGAAGGTGGTGCCGGCGCGGTTGAGAAGGGCTTCCCAGCCGTGCTCCTGCATCCAGGCGTCCAGCATGGCGGGCGGCAGGCCCTGGGTCTTGAAGTCGTGGAAGGCGTAGGCCACGCCCTGCGCGTCCAGCCAGGCGCGCGCCTTCTTCACCGTGTCGCAGTTGCGGATGCCGTGGAGGGTGGTCACTCCCATTCGATGGTCCCCGGCGGCTTGGAGGTGATGTCATAGGTCACGCGATTCACCCCGCGCACCTCATTCACGATGCGGCCCGCGACCCGCGTCAGGAAGCCCATGTCGAAGGGATAGACATCGGCCGTCATGCCGTCGGTGGAGGTGACGGCGCGCAGCGCGCAGGCCTGGTCATAGGTGCGGCCATCGCCCATCACGCCCACGGTGCGCACCGGCAGCAGCACGGCGAAGGCCTGCCAGATCGCGTCATACAGCCCCGCGTTGCGGATCTCCTCCAGGAAGATGCGGTCCACCTGGCGCAGCGTGTCGGCCTTCTCGCGCGTCACCTCGCCGGGGATGCGGATGGCGAGGCCGGGCCCGGGGAAGGGGTGGCGACCCACGATCTCCTCCGGGATGCCGAGCTCGCGGCCCAGCGCGCGCACCTCGTCCTTGAACAGGTCGCGCAGCGGCTCCACGAGCTTCATGCGCATGCCCTCGGGCAGCCCGCCCACATTGTGGTGCGACTTGATGGTGACCGAGGGCCCGCCGGTGGCCGACACGCTTTCGATGACGTCCGGGTAGAGCGTGCCCTGGGCCAGGAAATCCGCGCCGCCGAGCTTGTTCTGCTCCTCCTCGAAGACCTCAATGAACAGCCGGCCGATGGTCTTGCGCTTCACCTCCGGGTCGGTGACGCCCGAGAGCTGGCCGAGAAACAGGTCGGAGGCGTCGCGATGGATGAGGCGGATGTTGAAGCGGTCGCGGAAGGTCTTGACCACCTGCGCGCTCTCATTGGCGCGCATCAGCCCGTGGTCCACATAGATGCAGGTCAGCTGGTCGCCGATCGCCTCATGGATCAGCACCGCGGCGACCGAGGAATCCACGCCGCCCGACAGGCCGCAGACCACGCGCCCCTGGCCGACCTGGGCGCGGATGCGCGCGATGGCCTCGGCGCGGTAGGCGCCCATGGTCCAGTCGCCGCGGCAGCCGCAGATGCCATGGGTGAAGTTCCGCAGCAGCGCCGCGCCATGCGGGGTGTGCACCACCTCCGGGTGGAACTGCACGCCGTAGAAGCGGCGTTCGTCATCGGCGGTGAAGGCCATCGGCGCGCCCTCGCTGGTGCCGATGACGCGGAAGCCCGGCGGCAGGCGGGTCACGCGGTCGCCATGGCTCATCCAGACCTGCTCGCGCGCGCCCTTGGCCCAGACGCCCTCGGTCAGGCGGCAATCGGCCTCGATGGTGACGAAGGCGCGGCCGAATTCGCGGTGGCTGGAGCCCTCCACCATGCCGCCCAGCTGCAGGCACATGGTCTGCTGGCCATAGCAGATGCCCAGCACCGGCACGCCGAGGCTGAACACCACCTCCGGCGCGCGGGGGCTTTCGCCTTCCGTCACCGAGGCCGGGCCGCCCGAGAGGATGATCCCCTTGGGCGCGAAGGCGCGGATGCGCGCCTCATCGGCGGCGTTGTAGGGCCAGATCTCGCAATAGACGCCGGCTTCGCGGACGCGCCGGGCGATCAGCTGCGTCACCTGGCTGCCGAAGTCGAGGATCAGGATGTGGTCGTGGGCGGGCATGGCGGCTTGGACCATGTTTCCCGTGCCCGCTCAAGCGGGCCACCGGCGCGGGGCTCAGCGCGGCAGGCGGGTGCTGGCGGTGGCGGTGAGCAGGGTGTGGATGGGCGCCCAGCCATAGGCCAGCTGCGTCAGCGCCCGCCCGCCGATGGCCACCCTCTCGCGCGCCATCAGCCTCGCGCCCAGGCGTTCATAGAACCAGCGCGCGGGGTTGTCCGCGAGCACCCAGGCGAAGGCCGATTGCACGCCGAGCGAGGCGAGGTGCGAGGCGCTGGCGCGCATCAGCCGCCTTCCGATGCCGCGGTCGCGGAAGTCGTCGAGCAGATAGAGAGTCTCGACCTCGCCCTCCGCGAGGCCGGGGCGGCGGGCCAGGCCGCCGGTGGCGAAGCCGATGATGCCCTGGGCGGCATCCTCCTGCGCATCGGCCACGGCGACGAAGCCCGCATGGCCGCCGCGGCGCGCGAGGATGGCGCGTTCATAGGAAGCGGCCTCGCGCGTGGCGGAGAGCGCCTCGAGATAGGCGTCGGGCAGGATGCCGGCATAGGCGCTGCGCCAGGCGGCCACATGCACCTGGGCCATGGCGGGCGCGTCCTGCGGTCGCGCCCGGCGGATGGTGACCATGGGCCGACGCCTCAGCCCCGCCGCTCGAGCACGGCGCAGAAGAAGCCATCCGTGCCATGCGCGGCGGGGGAGAGCAGCAGATGCGGCCCCGTGCAGGGGGGGCTGCCGGGCAGCCCGGCCTCGCCCCAGGCCTGGGCCAGCGGCACTTCCTGGAACTCTGGCCGCTCTGCCGTCAGCCGGCTGATCTGCATCTCGTCCTCCTCGGGAAGGAGCGAACAGGTCGCATAGATCAGCCTACCCCCGGGACGGACGAGTTGCGCTGACATGGACAGAATCTCATGTTGCTTGGCGGTCAGCTACGCGAGGTCCTGGGCGTTGGTGCGGAAGCGGGCATCGGGGTTGCGGCGCCATGTGCCGGATCCGGTGCAGGGCGCGTCCACCAGCACGCGGTCGAAGGTGCCGGCGCGGCGCTTCGCCCAGCGGTCGCCGGGGGCCAGCAGATGGGTCTCGGCATTGTGCACGCCGGCGCGGCGCAGCCGCTTCACCGCACCTTCCAGCCGCGGGGCGGAGACGTCGCAGGCGGTGATGCGGCCCTGGTTCGCCATGCTGGCCGCCATGGCGAGCGTCTTGCCCGCCGCCCCCGCGCAGTAATCCGCGACCCGCATGCCCGGCCGCGCGCCCACCAGCGCGGCGATGAGCTGGCTGCCCTCGTCCTGCACCTCGACCAGCCCCTCGCGGTAGGCCGCTGTCGCGGTGATGGCGGCGCGATGCGGCAGCCGCAGCCCGTCGGGCGAGAATTGGGTGGGCTCGGGCGCGAAGCCCTCGGCGCGGAGTGCGGCGATGGCGGCCGCGCGCTCGCCGCGCAGCCGGTTGACCCTGAGGTCGAGCGGGGCGGGTTTCTCCATGGCCGCCGCCTCGGCGGGGAGCGCATCCCCGAAGCGCGCGGCGAGGCCGGGCAGCGCCCAGTCGGGCAGGTTCAGCCGCACGCCCTCGGGCATCGCCTTGCCGATCAGCGGGCGGCCATCCAGCGCCTCCGCGACGCCGGCCTCGCCCACATCGAGCGGCCCCGGCCCGAAGCGGCCGCCGTCGAAACGCCTTGCGGCCTCGGTCGCGCGCATCCGTTCGATCAGCATGATGTGGGCCAGCGCGAGAAGGCGCGGCGTCGGGCGCGCGCCGAGTTCGCGCAGCCACCATTCGAGGCGCAGGCGCTGGCGCAGCACCCCCCAGGCGAGGTCGGAGACGGCGCGGCGGTCGCTGCCGCCGATGTAGCGCCGGGCGCGGAAGAAATCCGCGGCGATGGCGTCCGCGGGGCGGCGGGGTGCTTCCGCCACCTCATGCAGCATGTCTATGGAGGCGGCCAGCCTGCCTTCGGGCGTCATGCGGGCGCGCTCAGCCGTCGTGGCGGTAGTTGGGCGCCTCGCGCGTCACCGCGACGTCGTGGACATGGCTCTCGCGCAGCCCGGCATTGGTGATGCGGCGGAAGCGGGCCTTGGCCTGGAGTTCCTCGATGGTGGCGGCACCCGTGTAGCCCATGGCGGCGCGCAGCCCGCCGACCAGCTGGTGCAGCACGGCATCCATGGGGCCCTTGTAGCCCACGCGGCCCTCCACGCCCTCCGGCACCAGCTTGAGCTGGTCCTGGACCTCGGCCTGGAAGTAGCGGTCGGCGCTG
>SKWC01000129.1 GCA_007129145.1 Rubritepida sp. | reverse complement strand
TGAAGGTGAAGCGCACCGGCTCGGCGTTCTGCTGCACCCCGGTGCCGGTGAAGGTCACGCGCTGGCGGGCATAGCCGTTGCCGACGGGCTCGTTGCTGAGCCCGGTCGAGACGCTGCCGCCGCTACCGAGCGCCATGAAGACCTGGGTCGGCAGGACGGGGGTGCGGCCGCACAGCACGCGGGCGAGGATGTTGCGGGCATAGTTGGTCAGAGAGCTCATGGGGTGTTCTCCTTCGGGGATCGGTGGAGGGCTGGATTGCGGACGGAAGACGGGGCGTCGAGGCGGCGGCTCAGGCCACCACCTCGACGCTGCTGATGCGGGCGACCCAGCGAATGACCTTGTTGGCCTCGCCGGTGCCGTTCAGCACCACGCCGCCGATGCTTGCGTTGGCACTGAGGCTGACCCGCCAGGCGCCGGCCCCGGCGGTGTTGCGCGTCGGCGCCAGGGCGGCGCCATTGGTCACGGCGGTCGTCGCATCCGCATGCCGCCAGCCGCCCACCATCTCGACGGTGGCCGCCCCGGCGCCGCGGCGGAGCAGGCAGGTCAGCTCCCAAACCGCGCAATCGCCCACCGCGCCGGCGCCGCCGCCGGTCTGCTGCGCGACCACCAGGAGCTTCGCCTGCACCGTGCTGTTGTCGGGCAGCACATAGCTGTTCGCGATGCTGGGTGCCCCGGTGTCCTGGGTCAGCGCCTGCACCGTGGCGTCGGCGGTGATGCGCCGGTAGACGCGCTCGCAGGACTGGGCATCGCCATTGGCGGTGAAGGCGCCCGCACCCCAGGCGCCGATGCCCTGCTGGCTGCGGGTGTTCGCGTTGGCCCCGCCCGGCACCCAGCTGAGGCCGGCCGAGACGATGTTGCGGAAGCCGCCGCTCGCGGTGGCCCAGACCCCGCTCGCGGCATTGCCCTGGCCACCGCCCATCACGGCGAAATTGCCGCTGGCGACCTGCCAGTTCGAGTCGCGGCTGGTCTGCAGGTCCACCGCGTTCTGGCCGCGCAGATTGCCGCCGGCCACGGCATTGTCGGGGAAATGCGCGAGCAGCGCGCCATTCCCCTTCGGCGCGCCCACCACCGCGCCGATGTTGGCGCTGGCCCCGGCCGCCCGCCAGCCGACATGGGCGGGGTTGCCGGCCGCCGCCGCCTGCAGCTGCGGGTGGTTGGACGTGCCGGGCGGGCGCACCAGCGAAGCCCCTTCGGCCCCGGGCGGGCCGCCGAAGGTCACGCTGCCGCTGCTCGCGCGCAGTACCTCGAGGCCGTTGGCCGTCATCCCGAGCGCACCGGGGCCGGGCAGAAACAGGCCCGTGCCGTATTGACCCACGCTGATCCCGGGCTTCGCTGAGGTCCCGCCCATGCTGCGCAGGCCGAGCCGCCCGTTACCGTCGCTGTTGACCACCGGGCCGCCGTTGCCCAGCAGCAGGATCGGGTCGCTGCGCAGGTTGATCTCATTGGGCGGATTGGCGCCGCTGTCGGAGATCTGGATGGCCGCGGAGCCGTTGCTGTTCGGATTCCACTTGCGGATCATCAGCGCGCCGACATCCAGCCGGTTGCCGTATTGCGCGACACGGATCGCGTGCGGATCCGCGTCGTCGCAGCGCAGATTGGCGATCTGGATCGAGGTGGAATGGGCGTTGATGAACACGCTCGCGGCCGCGTTGATCGGCGGCCCGCCCGCGCCGAACAGCTCGCACTGCACGGTCAGGCTGTCGATCTGGCCGTTGGTCCCGGCACCCTCGACCAGCAGCCCGTGCCGGACGAAATCCGCATAGGCCTGGCCGATCGCGAATTTCGTGGTCACACCCGCGGCCGAGCCGTTGAAGCGGAACATCGTGCGGTAGCCCAGCACGAAGGCCTGGTCCACGAAGATGCCGTCGGACCGGCGCATGATGATGCAGTCGCCGTTGTTCTGCTGCCAGCGCACCACATTGTTGTTGGCCGACCAGAAAGGCCAGAAATGCAGGTTCATGATCCGCGGGACGTCGTAGCACTCGTCGATCTCGATGCCCGCGGTGAAGACCTGGCCGCGCAGGCGCCGGATGTCGAGCCGCCCGGAGTTGCGGCAGAAGATGCCGCGGTTCACCCCAGACAGCAGGACATTGTCGAAGTCCACGCCGCCGAAGCAGTCCTGGATGCGGAAGAACCAGTCGTAGTTGGTCGGCGCCCAGGTGCTGGTCTGCGCGGCGTTGTGCGCCTCGCGCACCGCGAGGTTCGCCACCACCGAACCGCGCGCGGCGGCACCGGTGAAGGTGAAGGGCGTGAAGCCGGTCTGGTCCACCGTCAGCCAGGTGCCGGTCCCGGGCGAGCCTCCCTCCTGGAAGCCCTGCCCGCGCAGCCGCACCGAGGTGTTGCTGATGGTGATGGCCGAGGCCAGCCGGTAGGTGCGAGGGCCGAGATTGACCGTCCCGCCGGCCGGGCCGAGGGCGTTGATGGCGGCCTGGATGGCCGGGGCGTCATTGGCCACGCCGTTGCCCACCGCGCCGAAGTCGCGCACATCCACGCCGCGATCGGTCAGCACCTGGCGGCGCAGCTGCGCGACGCTGGCGCGGCGGGTGGTGTTGCTGGGCGTGGACTGGACGAGGGCGGAGAGGTCGGTGTCGGCCAGCGCGGTCGCGGCCGGCAGCTCGCTGATCTTGAGGTCCGTCATGGCTGCTCCAAGGGAGATGATGCGGAAGGGACGGCGGCGGGGCGGCTCATTCCCGCGAGAGCAGGAAGCCGTTCTCCTGCACCAGCGTCCGTCCGTCCTCGGTCAGCAGGCGGTTCAGGTCGGGCAGCACGTCGAAGGGCTGGGAAACGGCGCTGATGCCGCTGCCGCCGGCGTCCTCGACCAGCACGCGATAGCCTTCGCCGATGGGCGGCGTGGGCAGGTTGGCGGTCACCCAGCCCTGCGTCACATCCACCAGCAGCACCGGCGGGACCACCTGTCCGGAGGCATCGCGCACCGCGACGCTGACCTGGTTGATCGGGCCCAGCACCTGCGCCTGCACCGGGATCGAGCTGCCGGCGATGAAGCTCGCCAGAAGCGGCGCGAGGATGATGCTGGTCACCACCGCGGAGGCCGACTGGACGAACTGGAAGCTCTTGGAGACCGTGCGCGTGACGGCGATGGGCGCGACCGCGCCGTCGAGGCTGAGCCCGGCACCGACCAGGCCGTTGCTGCGCACCGGCAGGAAGGCGAGGGAATCCGACGCCTCGACGATCATCACGTCGCCGGCGCGGAGGCTGTTGCGGGCGGCGTTGAAATAGCCGTCGGTCGTGATCTCGTCGCGGGTGTCGGCGCTGCGGTAGTGCCAGAGGCTGAACACCTGGGACTGGAACACCGGCATCAGGGCCTGGGCAGAGAAGGGCATGGGCGTGCGTCTCCTGCCGCGCGGGGGGGCGCGGATTGCGGGGCGTCGGCTGAATTGGGGGGTGCCCGGGGCGCAATTCGCCCGTTGGCCTGACGGGCATACCGCGGCCGGGCCCGCCTCGTCAAGGAATAAATTCTTCGCTTGCCCGCTCCCGGCGGCTCGGGCATAGCGGGCCGGACCGCCCACGTCCCGGAGACCGGAACATGCGCCGCATCTTGCTTGCCGCCGCCCTTCTGCTCGCGCCGCTCGCGCTTGCGCCCGCCCAGGCACAGAACAGGACGGTGAACGTCTACAACTGGACCGACTACATCGCCCCCGGCATCGTGGAACGCTTCACCGCCGAGACCGGCATCCGCGTGCGCTACGACATGTTCGACACGCTCGAGACGCTTGAAGGAATTCTTTCCGCAGGCCGGTCCGGCTACGACGTGATCGTGCCCACCAGCGAGCCCACCTTCCTGCGCCTGCTGCGCGCCGGCGCGCTGCGTCCGCTCGACCCCGCCCGCATCCCCAACGCCGCCAATCTCGATCCGGCACTGATGGCCCGCCTCGCGGAGGTGGATCCCGGCAATCGGCACGGGCTCATCTACCTGTGGGGCACGGTGGGCCTCGCGCTGAACGCGGCGCGCATCCGCGAACTGGCGCCCGACGCCCCGCTCGACAGCCTGGAACTGCTGCTGAACCCCGAGCACGCGCGGCGCATCGCGCCCTGCGGCATCGCCGTCATCGACAGCGCGACCGACGTGCTGCCATCGGTGCTGAACTTCCTCGGCCATGATCCCGACACCGGCGACGCCGCGGCGCTGGCGGCCGCGCAGGCGACGCTGCTCGCGATCCGCCCGCATCTGCGCTCCATCCCCTCCCCGCCCGCCCTGGTCGAGGCGCTGGCCGCCGGTGAGATCTGCCTGGGCTTCAGCTTCTCGGGCGATGTGCTGCAGGCCGCCGCCCGCGCCGAGGAAGCGGGCCAGCCGCACCGCATCACCTATGTCGCCCCGCGCGAGGGCGCGCAGCTGTGGTTCGACGTGCTGGCCATCCCCGCCGATGCGCCCAACCCGGAGGCCGCGCACGGCTTCATCAACTTCCTGCTGCAGCCCGATGTGATGGCCGAGATCACCACCTACGTCGGCTATCCCAACGCCGTGCCGGCCTCGCTGCCGCTGCTGGATGCGGCGGTGCGCGAGGACCGCGCGATCTTCCCCGACGCCGCGACGATCGAGCGCAGCTTCATCGCCGGCACCCCCGACCAGACGGCTGAACGCGCCCGCGCGCGGCTGTGGTCGCGCTTCCGCGCGGGGCGCTGATCCTGCTCGAACTGGAGGGTGTCGGCCGGCGCTTCGGCGCGGCGGTGGCGCTGGACGGGCTGTCGCTGCGCGTCCCCGCCGGGGAATTCCTGGCGCTGCTGGGCGGCTCGGGCTCGGGCAAGTCCACGCTGCTGCGCATCATCGCGGGCTTCGAGCGGCCCGATGCCGGGCAGGTGCGGCTGAACGGCGCTGACATCACCGCCCTGCCACCGCGGCGGCGGGACGTGGCGATGATGTTCCAATCCTATGCGCTATTCCCGCACATGAGCGTGGCCGACAACATCGCCTACGGGCTTCGCCGCGCCGGCCAGGGCCGCGCCGCCATCGCCGCAAGGCTGCGCGAATTGCTGGACATGCTGCGCCTCGACGGCCTGCAGGACCGGCGCCCCGCCCAGCTCTCGGGCGGGCAGCAGCAGCGCGTCGCCCTCGCCCGCGCCCTGGCCCGCCGCCCCGCCCTGCTGCTGCTCGACGAACCGCTCGCCGCACTCGACGCCGGCCTGCGCGAGCGCACGGGCCT
>SKWC01000275.1 GCA_007129145.1 Rubritepida sp. | reverse complement strand
TGCGCGGCTGCTCGGCCTGCACGACGCCGACCCCGCCCGCGCGGCCGCCATCGCCCAGGAGGCGGGCTGCGCCGCGCTTGGCCTCGATGCCGCCCTGGCCGCCGATGCGGTGGTGATCGCGACCCCCACGCGCCACCACGCGCCGCTGGCGCTGCGCGCCCTGGCGGGCGGGGCGCATGTCTTCGTGGAAAAGCCCATCGCCGCCACCACCACCGAGGCGGATGCGATGATCGCGGCCGCCGAAAAGGCCGGCCGCGTGCTGATGGTGGGCCATATCGAGCGCCACTCCGCGGCCATCCGCACCCTGCGTGACAGCCTGAACGAGAGCATGGGCGCGCGGCGGCTGCGGGCGCTGGAGGCAGTGCGCGTCGCGCCCTTCCGGCCGCGCAGCCTTGATGTCTCGGTCGTGCTGGACCTGATGATCCACGATCTCGACCTGATTTTGTCGCTGGCGGGCGCGCCGCTCTCCTCCGTCCAGGCGGTGGGCGGTGCGGTGGTGACGCCGCACGCCGATTGGGCGGTGGCGCATCTGGGCTTCGCGGACGGCACCCGCGCCCACGTCACGGCCAGCCGGCTCGCGACCGGGCTGGAGCGCCGGCTGCGCGCGCTCGGCCCCGAGGGCGAGCTGCGGGTGGATTTCCTGGCGCGCAGCCTGGAGTTCCTGTCCCCCCAGGGGGGCGGCGCGGCCGTCGAGCACCTGCCCGGCTGGGGCATCGAGCGCCGTTCCTGGAGCGACCATGACAGCCTGGAGGCGCAGCACGCCGCCTTCATCGCCGCCATCCTGGACCAGGCGCCGCATGAGGCGGACGGGGCGGCGGGGCGCGCGGCGCTGGATGCCGCGCTGCGTATCGAGGCGGCCATCGCGGGTTGAGCCGCGCCGTGGCATAAGCGGCGGGGCTGCGGAGTCAGGAGGCGATGGGTTTCGGAGAACTGCTTCTGCTGGGGGCGATCCTGGCGCTGTTGGTCATGTCTGCCCTGTTCTCCGGCACCGAAACCGCCTTCACTGCCGCCAGCCGCGCCTTCGTGCTGCGCCGCGCGCGCGAGGGCGACAGCAGGGCCGCGCATCTCACAACGTTGGGCGAAAAGCGCGAGGAGGTGGTGGCCGCCATCCTGCTCGGCAACAACCTGGTCAACACCACCGCCACCGCGCTGGCCTCGGGGCTGCTGATCGCCTGGTTCGGCGAGGGTGGCGTGATCTACGCCTCGCTGGCGATGACGCTGCTGCTGGTCGTGTTCTCGGAGGTGTTGCCCAAGACGATCGCGCTGCGCTCGCCCGACCGCGCGGCGCTGCGCATGGCGGTGCTGCTGCGCCTGCTGGTGGCCGGATTCGGCCCCGCCGCGCGCGGGGTGACCTGGCTGGTGCGCCAGACGCTCGCGGTGTTCGGCGTCCGCGCGCCTGCCAAGGAGAGCCCCGGCATCACCGAGGATGAACTGCTGGGCGCCATTGAACTGCACGGCATGGGCCAGCAGGGCGAGGCCGACCGCGCCGCGGTGGAGGAGCGCCGGATGCTGCGCGGCGTGCTGGCGCTCGATGACATGGTGGTTCGCGACGTGATGACGCATCGCTCGCGAATTGTGGCTCTCGATGCTGACATCCCGCCCGCGCGGGCCATCCAGCGGATGCTCGACCAGCCCCACTCCCGGCTGCCGCTGTGGCGGCGCGGCGGCGAGGAGATCATCGGTATCCTGCATGCGCGCGAGGCGCTGCGCGCGCTGCTGGCCGCCGAGGGCGATGCGACACGACTCGACCTCACCGCCCATGTCGCGCCCCCGCTGGTGGTGCGTGAGACGCGGCCCATCCGCTCGCAGCTGCATGAGTTCCGCCGAAGCACCAACCGCATGGCGCTGGTGATGGATGAATACGGCTCGCTCAAGGGGCTGGTGACGCTGGAGGACATCCTGGAGGTGGTGGTCGGCCCGATCGCCGAGCGTGGCGAGGCCATCCTGGGCGACCTTGCCGGCACCGGCCAGGTGGAGGTGCGCGGCGATGTCCGGGTGCGCGACATCAACCGCGAGCTGAACTGGACGCTGCCGGAGGAAGAGGCCGCGACGATCGGCGGGCTGGTGGTGGCGCGGCTGGGCGGGGTGCCGCCGGTGAACGAGGAGGTCAGCGTCGGCGAATACCGGCTGACCGTGCTGGAGCGGCGCGGCTTGCGGGTGGACCGTGTGCTGGTCCGCCCGCCGCCCGCCGCCCCTCAGGCCTGAGTAACCTCAGTCCCGGCCGCGCCGCAGCAGCCTTCCGGGCAGGGCGCCCGTCGCCTCGCCGTCGCGGTAGGTCACGACGCCGCGCTTGATGGTGGCGCGGTAGCCATTCGCCCCCTGCAGCAGCCGCCGCCCGCCCGCGGGCAGGTCGTGTATCATGCGCGGCTGCGGCAGCCCGAGCTCGCCCTCGGCGATCAGGTTGATGTCGGCCAGCATCCCCGGCGCCAGGACGCCGCGGTCGGTCAGGCCCATGGCGCGGGCGGTGTCGCTGGTCTGGCGGCGCACCAGCTCCTCCATGGGGAAGCCCTGCTTCGACCAGTGCATCAGCAGGAAGGTCGGGAAGCTGCCGTCCGAGATGAAGCCGACATGCGCCCCGCCGTCCGACAGGCCCACGATGGTGCAGCGGTGCCGCAGGCATTCGGCCGAGGCATCCAGCGTGTAGTCGGCGAAGTTGGTCAGCGGCGCGAAGATGAAGTTGGTGCCATCGCCCGCGGCCAGCAGGTCGTAGGTGAATTCCTCGGGGCTGCAGCCGGCCGCCGCCGCCAGCGCCTCCATGCTCTTTTCGCGCGGCGGGGTGTAGTCGGGCGGGTCGCCGAAGGGGAACATCCGCGCCCAGTGCAGCCGGGTGATGACCGGGAAGTTCGACCCCTTGATCCGGTCCTCGGACAGGATGGCCGCGCGCCGCGCGGGCTCGCGCATGGCGGCGGCGCGATCGGCGGGCGGCAGATGCGCGATCTCGCGGTAGGAGGGGCAGCCCGAGAAGGGATTCTGCGAGCCCACCAGGCCGAGCAGGATGCCGATGGGCCGCGGCGGGAAGACGGGGCGGATGTCGAGGCCGCCGGCGATCGCGTCCTCGGCCAGGGCAAGCAATTCCTTCCAGGCCTCGGTGCGGTCGTGGCGCGCGGTCAGGCTGAACACCACGGGCTGGCCGGTGGCGGCCGCCACGCGCCGCACGATGGCGAATTCCGTCGCCGGGTCGGGCGTGTTCCAGTCCGAGATCAGCTCCAGCAGCCCGCCCCCGCCCTCGGCCATGCCGGCGGCGAGGCCGAGAAGTTCCTCCTCCTGCGCCTTCAGCGTGGGGGTGTGGTCGCCCGCCAGGGTCTTGTGGCTGATGGTGCGGCTGGTCGAGGCGCCGAAGGCGCCGGCCGCCACCGCCTCGGCGGTGATGGCGCGCATCCGCGCGATGTCCTCGGCCGTGGCGTTCTCAAGCCGCAGGGCGCGCTTGCCCATCACATTCACCCGCGCGGCGGCATGCGGCAGCAGCGCGCCGATGTCGATGTCGCGCGCCTTGCGCTCCAGCGTGTCCAGGTATTCGGGGAAGCTTTCCCAGGACCAGTTCAGCCCCTCATGGAGCACCGGGCCGGGGATGTCCTCCACGCCCTCCATGAGTTCGATGAGGGTGCCGCGGTCCTCGGCGCGGCAGGGGGCGAAGCCCACGCCGCAATTGCCCATCAGCGCCGTGGTCACGCCATGCAGCGCGGAGGGGGCGAGGTGGGAATCCCACACCGCCTGGCCGTCGTAATGGGTGTGGATGTCCACGAAGCCGGGCGTGACCAGAAGCCCCTTCGCGTCCATCTCCTCGCGGCCGCGGGCGGCGACCTTGCCCACGGCGGTGATGGTGCCGCCATCCACGGCTATGTCGGCCTCGAAGCCGGGCGCGCCGGTGCCGTCCAGCACCCAGCCGCCGCGGATCACCAGATCATGGCTCATGCCCTGCCTCCCCGGATCAGGCGGCCGGGCAGCGCGCCCGTCGCCTGGCCATCCTGATGCACCACCTGGCCCGAGACCAGCGTCGCAGCATAGCCGCGCGCGCCCTGCACCAGCCGCTTGCCGCCGGCGGGCAGGTCGTAGCGCATCTCGGGGCGGTCCAGCCCAAGCGCGTCGAAGTCGATGACGTTCAGGTCGGCCTTCAGGCCCGGCTTCACCTGGCCGCGGTCGTTCAGCCCCAGCGCGCGGGCGTTGTCCGAGGACAGGCGCTTCACCACGAACTCCACCGGCAGCTTCGCGCCACGCGCACGGTCGCGCGCCCAATGCGTCAGCATGTGGGTGGGGGCGGAGGCGTCGCAGATGTAGCCCACATGCGCCCCGCCATCGCCCAGGCCCAGCAGCGTGTTCGGATGCGTCACCATCTCGCGGATCGCATCCAGATTGCCGTCGGCGTAGTTAAGCAGCGGGCGGTTCAGGATGGCCCGGCCGTCCTGCTCCAGCATCCAGTCGTAGCAGAGATCCTCGGGCTCGCGGCCGAGGGTGCGGGCCTGCTCCAGCACGCTGGCCTCGGGCGGCGGCTCATAATCCATGGTCAGCTTGTAGATGCGCGCGTAGTTGTTCAGCCGGGCGCGCAGCGCCGGGTCCACCGTGGGCTCGGCCAGGATGCGGGCGCGGCGGGCGGGGTCGCGCAGTGCGGCCACGCGCTCGGGCAGGGGCAGGTGCGCCACCTCGCGGAAGCCCGCGCGGGTCAGGAAGGGGTGCTGCGAGAGTTCCCAGCCGAACATCAGCCCCACAGGGCGGCCCATCACCTGGCCGGTGATGCGCAGCCCCTCGGCATTGGCCTCATCCACCTTCTTCAGCAGCCAGCGCCAGAAGTCGGGGCGGCTCTCGCGCTGCAGCAGGCTGAAGGTCATCGGCCGGCCGGAGAGTGTCAGGATGCGGTGCAGCCGCTCCCATTCCTCCTCGGCCGGGTCGTCGAAGTCGGAGATCAGCTGCATCCAGCCGCGGCCGAGGTTGGCGGCGATCTCGGCCAGTTCGATCTCGGCCGCCCCCAGGGTGGGGGTGGGTTCGCCCGCCAGCGTCTTGTGCGCGATGGCGCGCGAGGTGGAGAAGCCCAGCGCGCCGGCCTCGATCCCCTCCCGCGCGAGGCGGGCCATGGCGGCGCGGTCGGCCTCGGTTGCGGGCTCGCGCTCGAAGCCGCGGCGGCCCATCACGAAGACGCGCAGCGCCGCATGCGGCACCTGCGTCGCGATGTCCATGTCGTAGGGGCGGCTGTCCAGCG
>SKWC01000052.1 GCA_007129145.1 Rubritepida sp. | reverse complement strand
GCGCGGCTGGTCAAGCGCGGCATCACCGCCCTGGTGACCGACGGCGCGGTGCGCGACGTGGCCGGGGTGAACGCGACCGGCCTGCCCGTGTGGTGCGCCGGCGGCGCGGCCCCGCCCTCGGTCGCCGCACTCACCTTCGTGAACTGGCAGCAGCCCATCGGCTGCGGCGGCGTGGCGGTGTTCCCGGGCGATGTGATCGTGGCCGACGCCGATGGCTGCGTGCTGATCCCGCAGGCCATCCTGGACGAGGTCACCACCCAGTCCATCGAGCAGGAGCGCATGGAGGCCTGGATCGTGAAGCAGGTCGAGGCCGGCCACGCCCTGCCCGGGCTGTATCCCGCAAACGCCGAGAACAAGGCGCGCTACGAGGCGGACAAGGCGGCGGGCCGGGCCTGAGGGCATGGAATGCGGGCGGATGGCGCAGGGTTTAGCCTTGTGTCAACCGCTCGCATGGTTACCCTGCGAAACAGTGTTCGCAGAGGAATGATCCGATGAAGAAACTGGCCGCTCTCGCCGCCGTCCTAGGCGCCGTGATTTTGGGCGCCTGCACCCCGCAGCAGCAGATGGTGGGCCCGGTGGTCGCCGCCCCGATGCAGCGGCCGATGGTGCAGCAGGCCTGCGACACCCGGTTCCGCTTCTTGAACAACTCCGGCAGCACCATCACCCGCATCCAGTTCAGCAGCGTTCGCCGCAACGACTGGGGCGTGGACCAGCTGGGTCGGCGGGTGCTGCGCCCGGGCCAGTCCATCACCTTCCGCGCCGCCAACGCCGACCGCTACGACTTCCGGGTCACCTATGCGAATGGCCGCATCTACCAGATGCGCGGGGTGGACATCTGCCGGGTGCGTCAGATCAACGCCTTCAACAACGGCCTGCGTGCGATCTGACTTTCCCTTCTGGACGGAGGAGAAGCTCCGCATCCAGGACACCGACTTCAACGGTCATGTGAACAACGCCTCCATCGCGGCGTTGTGCGAGGCGGGCCGCGGCGACATCATCTTCGCCGTCTGCGGCCTGCCGCATGGGCGCGGCTACTCGGCCGCGCTGCGCAAGGTCACGCTCGAATACCTGGCCGAGGTGCACTACCCCGGCCAGGTGCGCATCGGTACGGCGGTGGCCCGGCTGGGCAACACCTCCGTCACTGTCACCCAGGCGCTGTTCAAGGATGGCGCCTGCTTCGCCACCGCCGAGAGCGTGCTGGTCTTCGTGGACCGCGCCACGCGCCGGCCCGCGCCCCTGCCAGATGACTGGCGCGCGGGCTTCGCGCGGCTTCAGTAGGTCGCGAAGATCTCGTTCAGCGCCGCGGTTTCGCGGCTGCGGGTGAGCCCCAGCATCAGCAGCACCCGCGCCTTCTGCGGGTTGAGGTTGTCCGCGTTCACGAAGCCAGGCACGCGCATGCGGGTGGTGTAGAACATCCGCCCCGAGCCCGCGCGCGTGCTGGCCGCGACCGGCGTGCCGGCGGCGATCAGCCGGGTCAGCGTCTCGGCCAGGGCGGGTGTCACGAAGGAGGGCGCGAAGCCCGCCGACACCAGCCCCTGCGCGCCCGCCTGCACGAAGGCATCGGCCGCCGTGCCATCCGCCCCGGCATAGCAATAGACGATGTCCACCCGCGGCAGCGTCTCAAGCCCCGCCACGTCGAACCCGGTCGCCTTGCCCACCGGGCGCAGCGGCTTGCGATACCAGGCGATCTTGTCGGCATCGGCATGGCCCAGGCAGCCGAAATCCGGGCTGCGGAAGGTCTGCAGCCTGGCGGTGCTGGTCTTGGTCACCTCGCGCGCGGCGTGGATCTCGTCGTTCAGCAGCACCAGCGTGCCCAGGCCCCGCGCGCCGGGGTCGCCCGCCACGCGGCAGGCATTGGCGAGGTTCATCCCCGCATCCGAGGACAGCGCCGAGGAAGGCCGCTGCGCGCCCACCACCACCACGGGGATGTCGAGCTTCACCGTCAGCGACAGGAAATAGGCGGTCTCCTCCAGCGAGGCGGTGCCATGCGTGACCACGATCCCCGCGAGATCCGGGATCTCGGCCGCCGCCGTGTGGCACGCGCGCACCAGGTCGAGCCAGTTGGACGGGCCGATCGCGGTGGAGGGGAGGGCCGCGAACTTCACCGGCCGCACATCGGCGACCATCCGCACCTGCGGCCAGTATTCCAGGATCGCCTCGGCATCCATGATCCGGCCGTGCCGGCCGTAGTCGATGATGTCGAAGGGATCCTCGCCGAGGGAGGAGATGGTGCCCCCGGTGCCGATCAGCGCGATGACGGGTTTGCTCATGATTTGCGGACCTCGAAGACGGAAGTTGTCAGGCGCGCCACGCAAGAAAGATGCCCATCGGCGCGGCGCAGCTCGATGTTCCACACATGGGCGGTGCGGCCCAGCCGGACGGGGGTGCAGCGGCCGCGCACCACCTCGCCCTTCGGGACGGGGCGCAGATGGCTCGCGTTGATCTCCTGGCCGACGGCGGTGAAGCCCGGAGCGCAGGCCATCAGCGAGGCAAGGCTGCCCAAGGTTTCGGCAAGCACGACCGACACGCCGCCATGGATCACGCCGAAGGGCTGGATGTGGCGCTCATCCACGGGCATCTCTCCCTCGATGTAGTCGGGCCCGATCTCTGTCACGCGCACCCCCAGATGGCCATTCACCGTCCCCGCGGCGCGGGCGGTGATCTCGGCAATGGTGGTGGGCTGCCTCCATATACTCACGGTTGCATTTCCTCCTGACTGGGACGCGATGGTAGCAAAATGTTAACGCGTCTCCAAAAAAATTGAATTTTCGTTATCCATGCCGGTTTAAACTTACGATTGCTTGGCGAAATACAGCGTCTGGGCGATTTTGCGGCCCGTCGGTCGGCGGTGGTCCAGGCCGGGCTCGCAGGGAGTGACACTCGGTGCATATCGTTCTCGACATCTCCCGCCTGCTCGGCCTCGCCTGGTATGGCCAGCCCACCGGGGTGGACCGCGTCGAGATCGCCCATGCGCGGCATTGGCGCAAGCGCCCGCCGGGCGAGGTCACCTTCGTCGCGCAATCCCCCTGGGGCTGGTTCGCCGCCCTGCCCGACGGGCTCGCGCGCTCGCTGCTGATCGAGGCCGAGGCGGTCGTCGCCCCCGGCAAGGAAGGCGGGCTGGCGCGGTTTCGCGCCATGGCGGCGGCGGCGGTGTCGCAGCGGCTGTGGGGCGGTGGCCGCCGCGCCCTTGCCCAGGCGCTGGCCCGCAACCCGCACAGCGTCTTCCTCGTGCTGTCGCACCGCGGCGTGCACCATCCCGGGGCAATCGAACGGGTGGTGAAGGCGGGCGCGCGCTTCGTGCCCATGCTGCACGACCTGATACCGCTGACCCATCCGGAATACTGCCGCCCCTTCTCGACCACACAGCACGCCCGGCGCCTGCAGGTCATCTCGGCGCTGGCCGATGGCGTCATCACCCCCACCGAGCATGTCGCGCGGCAGTATGAGGCGATGATGCAGGCCCAGGGGCTCGCGGCGCCGCCGGCGCAGGGCGTGGGGCTTGGCCTCGACCTCACCCGCGCCGACACGCCGCTCGGCGCCTCCCGCTTCCCCGGCGAGGACCCCTATTTCCTGCTGCTCGGCACCATCGAGCCGCGCAAGAACCACCTGCTGCCCCTGCTGATCTGGCGCGAATTCGCCGCCCAGGGCTGGCAGCAAGCGCCGCGCCTGGTCATCGTCGGCCGCCGCGGATGGGAGAACGAGGCGGTGTTCCGCCTGCTCGACCGCACCGACTTCAACGGCAGGGTCGAGGAGCGCGGCCGGCTTTGCGACCGCGAGACGGCGCGGCTGATGCGCGGCGCCACCGCGCTGCTCTCGCCCAGCTTCACCGAGGGTTTCGGCATCCCGCTGGCCGAGGCGCTCGCCAGCGGCACGCCCGTCATCTCCTCCGACATCCCGAGCGCGCGCGAGGTCGGCGGCGAGGTGCCCGAATACCACCATCCGCTCGAAACCGCGGCCTGGACCGAAGCCATCCGCACCCTCGCCGCGCCGGGCAGCGCCCGCCGCGAGGCGCAGCTGCGCCGCCTCTCCCGCTGGCAGCCGCCCTGCTGGGAGCGTCATTTTCAGCGGGTGGAAAGCTTCCTTGAGCGAATCTGCGGCCAAGCCCGTCCCGCCCAGGTGGAGCAGCGGCAGATGGCAGGCGCGCTGCAGCACTGAGGCGCCGGACGGGCTTCCACGCGGCCCTATCCGTTACTATGAACCGCGGTCAGGCAACCTGCCGGCTGGCGCAAGGACCCTGGAGGTGAAGCGTTGACAGCACGGGCGGGCCAGGCAACGGATCAAGCCCTCGCCGCTGCCGGCGCCCCGCACATCGCGGTGGTGGGTGCAGCATGCCGCCTGCCCGGCGCCGATGACCTGTCCGGTTTCGCGCGGCTGCTGCTGGAAGGGCGCGACGCCGTCACCGAGGTCCCGCAGGACCGCTTCACCCAGGCCCGCTTCCTCCACCCCCGCCCCGGCGTGCCCGCCCACGCGCCGCATTTCCGCGCCGGCATCATACCCGACGCGCTGGGCTTCGACGCAGCGGCCTTCGGCATCTCCCCGCGCGAGGCCGAGGAGATGGACCCGCAGCAGCGCCTTCTGCTGACACTGACCCGCCGCGCCTTCGAGGATGCGGGCTGGCGCGAGGAACTGCTGGGCGGCCGGTCCATCGGCGTCTATGTCGGCGCCTCAACCACAGATTACGCCACGCTGCGCGAGGAGGACCCCGGCAGCGGCGACCGCTACATGATGACCGGCGGCGCGCTGTCCATCGTCGCCAACCGCATCGGCCACGCCTTCGACCTGCGCGGGCCGGTGATGACGCTGGACACCGCCTGTTCCTCGGCGCTGGTGGCGCTGCACGAAGCCTGCGAGGCGCTGCGCGCGGGGCGGATTCCCGCCGCGGTTGTGGGCGGCGTGAACATGCTGCTCTCGCCCTATCCCTTCGGCGGCTTCTGGCGCGCCGGCATGCTAGGGCTGCGCGGCCGGTGCCAGGCCTTCGGCGCGGGTGCGGACGGCTATGTCCGCGCCGAGGGCGGGGTGGTGGTGATCCTCAAGCCGCTCGCCGCCGCGCTGGCCGATGGCGATGCGATCCGCGGCGTCATCCTGGGCACGGGCAGCAATGCGGCGGGGCGCACCAACGGCATCTCGCTGCCCGATGGCGCGGCGCAGGCGGCGCTGATCCGCGGCGTGCTGGCCGCCGCCGCGGTGCCGCCCGAGG
>SKWC01000460.1 GCA_007129145.1 Rubritepida sp. | reverse complement strand
CTGTTCGACGGCGGCCAGTTCGGCGGCGGTCAGGATGCGGGCTTCCAGCGTCTTGGGCGTGCTCATGCACAGGATGTCGCGGCGCGGCCGCTGCAATGCAAGACCCGCGGCGCAAGGGGCTGGCAAGCCGCCCGCGCCACCCCTTATCTGCGCCGTGGCAGAAGGAGCCCCGCCATGCCCGCCGACGACACCGACGCCCCGCCCGAGCCCGTCCTGCGCGAGAAGCTGATCCGCGCCAAGCAGCAATGGGCGCGCGAGGGGCGGCTGCTGACCGGCGAGACCAGCACGCCCCAGGCCGACCGCCTGCCCCCGGGCCAGCGGCTGGTGCAGGACTTCCCCGTGCTCGACCTCGGCGTGCAGCCCGATGTGCGCCCCGACCGCTGGCGGCTGCGGGTGGAAGGCCTGGTCGAGGAGCGCCTGGCGCTGGACTGGGACGCCTTCATGAGCCTGCCGCAGCGCGAATGGGTGAACGACATCCACTGCGTCACCGCCTGGAGCCGCTACGACAACATCTGGGCCGGCGTCGCCGCGCGCGACCTGCTGATGCTGGCGCGCCCCAGGCCCGAGGCGCGTTTCGTCGCCTTCCACAGCTATGACGGCTACACCACCAACGTGCCTCTGGCGGTCTTCGCCGCCGAGGAGGCGCTGGTCGCGCATTCCTGGAACAACGCGCCGCTGGAGCGCGTGCATGGCGGCCCCGCGCGCATCGTCATCCCGCGCTACTATTTCTGGAAGAGCGCGAAATGGATCACGCGCATCGAGCTGCTGGCGGAGGACCGCCCCGGCTTCTGGGAGGTGCGCGGCTACCACAACAACGCCGACCCCTGGCTGGAGGAGCGCTATGGCTGACGCCCTGCGCCGCGCCCTGCTGCTGGGCCCTCTCCTGGCGGCGCCCGCGCCTGCCCGCGCGGCCCCGACGCAGACCATTGGGCCCACCGCCCATGACTTCGCCTTCGAGGCGCTGGAGGGCGGGCCGCTGCCGCTGTCGGGCTTCCGCGGCCGGGTGCTGCTGGTGGTCAACACCGCCTCCTTCTGCGGCTTCACCCCGCAATACGCCGCGCTGCAGCGCCTGCATGACCGCCACGAGGCGGCGGGGCTGAGCGTGATCGGCGTGCCCTCGACCGACTTCAACCAGGAAAGCCGCGACGCGGCCACGGTGCGCGAATTCTGCGACACCATGTTCGGCATCACCTTCCCCATGGCGGGCATCACGCCGGTGCGCGGGCCGGCCGCGCATCCCTTCTTCGCCTGGGCGGCGGAACGCGCCGGGCCGGTGCGCTGGAACTTCCACAAATACCTGGTCGCGCGGGACGGCACACGGGTGGCGGGCTTCCCCGCCCATGTGCCCCCCGAGGCGCCCGCGCTGCAGCGGGCGCTCGCGGCGAAGCTGGCCGAGGCGCCCGCCGCCTGAGGCGGGCTATCGGCCGGACGCGGCCTGGATGATGGCGCCGAACCAGCCAAGCCCGGCATAGGTTTCGTAGCCCGGGGTGCGGTGCCAGGCCACCAACTGGCCGGCGTCCTCGGCGAAGCCGGCCTCCGGCGTCGGGATGGGCAGCCGCGCGCGCTCCTGCAGCACGCCCGCACCATCGGATGCGGCCAGCACCAGCCCGCCGGCGTCCAGCAGCAGCACCCGGCTGCGGCCGACCTCGTCGGGCGCGAGGCGCACCCCGCGCACCACGGCCTGCGCCTGGGTACCCCAGTCGAAATGGATGCCCAGCACGCCGACCGGCCGGCCATTGGCCGCGCCCTCCTGCCGGACCGCGGTGGCATAGGTCAGGACGGGCGCGCCATCCAATGCCGAGGATTGCGCCACATCGCCCACCGCATAGGCAGAGCCGTCCCGCGTGGCCAGGGCGTCGCGGAACCAGCGCTCGCCCGAGACGTCCCGGCCCAGCAGGGCGGGATAGCGCTCCGGACGGCCATGCGCGATGACGCGCCCCTCCAGGTCGCACAGCCACAGGTCCAGATAGACCGTATAGGCGTCGAGGATGACGCCAAGCCGCCGTCCCGCCAGGGCGGCGCGCGCGGCGTCGCGATGGCTGGCGGCGTCCACCACGGCGGGGTCGGTCGCCCACCAGCGCACGTCGCAGCTGCGCTCATAGAGGTTGCGGTCCATGATCTCGATGGCATGGAGCGACAGATCCACCAGGCGCTGCCCGCGCAATTCGCTCGCCATGGAGCGGCCCACGGCGGAGAGGCGGCGGAAGGCCTCGCCCAACTCGCCCGTCATTTCATCGGACAGCCGGGCGACCTCGGCGGAGACGTTCTTGACCTCGCCGGCCACCACGCCGAAGCCGCGGCCGGCTTCTCCGGCGCGGGCGGCCTCGATGGTGGCGTTGAGCGCGAGGATTCGCGTCTGCCCCGTGATGCTGCGGATCGCGTCCATCTTCCGGGTCGCGATCCCCGATGCGCGCTCCACCAGGGACAGGACGTGTTCGGGCGTGGCCTCGGTGGCCGCGGCGTGAACATGGATCATGAAGTCAGGGCTCTCCAGCTTGGCTGCGGGGCCAATGTCGAGCCGAGTCACTAAGGTTCAGTTACATACGTCATGCAACAAATTGCCGAAAGCTTTGCGGTGCCTCGAATGCGGGCACTCGACCGCCGGCCCGCCCCATGCGATGCGCCCGGCATGATCCTGATCGGCATCGGCGCGAGCCTGCCCGCCCCGGACGGCAGCGCCCCGCGCGAGACCTGCATGGCCGCGGCACGGGCGCTGGCCGCCGTGCCCGGGCTGCGGCTGGAGACGCTGTCGCGCTGGTGGGAGAGCGCGCCCATCCCACCCATGGCGGGCGCGCCCTGGTTCGTGAACGGCGTGGCGCGGCTGGAAGGCGAGATGCCGCCCGAGGCACTGCTGGCCGCGCTGCAGGGCATCGAGGCGCGCTTCGGCCGCCAGCGCCCCTTCCCCAACGCGCCGCGCACGCTGGACCTCGACCTGCTGGACCATCACGGCCTGGTCATGGACACGCCCGTGCTGAGCCTGCCGCATCCGCGCATGACCGGCCGCGCCTTCGTGCTGCTGCCCCTGGCCGAGGTGGCGCCCGGCTGGACCCACCCCGCCACGGACGCGGCGCTGGACGGGCTGCTCGCCGCCCTGCCGCCGCAGGAACTCCGCCCCATGGCGCCCCTGCCCGGCGCTTCTCCCTTGCAGGGCTGACCCCGCTCGCCTATGTCGGAGGATCAACGGGGCGGCCGTGCCGCGCCCGATCCCCTTACCGCGAGGCATCCCCATGGCGCGCGTCACCGTCGAAGACTGCATCCTCCAGGTTCCGAACCGTTTCGAACTCGTGCTGCTGGCCGCCCAGCGGGCGCGCAACATCAGCCGCGGCGCCTCCCTCGAACTGGACCGGGACAACGACAAGAACCCGGTGGTGGCCCTGCGCGAGATCGCCGAGGAAAAGGTCCCGCTGCCCGATCTTGAGGCAGACCTGATCAAGTCGTTGAGCCGCACGCCCGAGCCCGAGCCGGTCGAGGACGAGGTGCTCGACCTGATCGACACGAGCGAGAACATATTCGGCGTGATGGACATGAACGAGGAACTCCCCGGTGCCGAAGGCGCCGAGGATTTCAGCCCCGAGGATCTGGAAGCCCAGCTCGCCGCCGAACTCGGCGGCAACGAGCGGGAGTGAACCGGCCAGCATGAGCCCACGCGCCACCCCGGGACCATCCGAGGTGGCGCGCGCGCCCGACGGCGTCCAGGGCGCCGCCGCCCCGCCCGGCCTCGATTCCGTCATCGCCCTGTGCGAGCGCATCTGCGCCGCCGACCCGCGCCTCGACGCGGATATCCTGCTGCGCGCCGGCCGCCTGGCCGCCGAGGCGCATGCGCCGCAGGCCCGGCAGAATGGCGAGCCCTACATCATCCACCCCGTCGCCGTGGCCGAGATCCTGGCCGGCTACCGGATGGACACCGCGACCATCGCCACCGCGCTGCTGCACGATGTCGTCGAGGACACGCCGCACAGCCTTTCGGAGATCGAGACCCGCTTCGGCCCCGAGATCGCGCGGCTGGTGGACGGGGTCACCAAGCTCTCGCGCATCGAGGTGCAGAGCGAGCGCACCAAGCAGGCCGAGAACCTGCGCAAGCTGCTGCTGGCGCTCAGCGAGGACCTGCGGGTGCTGCTGGTCAAGCTCGCGGACCGGCTGCACAACATGCGCACCCTCTCCTTCGTGCCCAAGCCGGAGAAGCGGCAGCGCACGGCGCGCGAGACGCTCGAGATCTACGCCCCGCTGGCCGAGCGCATCGGCATGGAGCAGCTCAAGAACGAGCTGGAGACCCTCGCCTTCCGGGAGCTGAATCCCGATGGCTGGGCCTCGATCGCGCAGCGCCTGACCTGGCTGCGCGGCCGCTCGGGCGACATGATCGCCGAGATCGAGGAGGAACTGCGCCAGGTGCTGGCCCTGCACGAGGTGCCGGTGATCGAGGTGCAGGGCCGCGAGAAGTCGCCCTACTCCATCTGGCGCAAGATGCAGGCGAAGAACGTGACCTTCGAGGGCCTCTCGGACGTCATGGCCTTCCGCATCATCGTGCCCGAGCGCGCGCATTGCTACCTGGCGCTGGGCGCGATCCACGACGCCTTCAAGGTGCTCGGGGGGCGGTTCAAGGACTACATCTCCACTCCCAAGAGCAACGGCTACCAGTCGCTGCACACCGGCGTGCTGCTGCCCGGAAGGCGCGCCGACGCGAAGATCGAGGTGCAGATCCGCACGCGCGAGATGCATGCGGTGGCCGAATACGGCCTCGCGGCGCATTGGGCCTACAAGCAGGGCAACGAGGCGCCGGCGGCGGCGCGCAGCTACCCCTGGGTGCGCGCGCTGATCGACATCCTGGAGACCGAGACCGAGGCCGACGAGGCCATGGAGGCCACGAAGCTCGAGCTCCACCGCGACGTGGTGTTCTGCTTCAGCCCCAAGGGCGACCTGATGGAGATGCCCCAGGGCGCGACCCCGGTGGACTTCGCCTATCACGTCCACTCCCAGGTGGGCGACAGCACGGTCGGCGCCAAGGTGAACGGGCGCATCGTGCGCCTCGACCACAAGCTGGAGAACGGCGACCAGGTCGAGATCATCACGGCCAAGGGCGGCAAGCCCAACCCGGCCTGGATGAAATTCGTGAAGTCGGGCAAGGCGCAGGCGCGCATCCGCCGCTACGCCCAGGCCGAGGAGAAGGCCCGCGCCCGCGAGGAAGGCCGCACCACGATCGTGAAGGCATTCCGGCAGAACGGCCTCGAATGCACCGACCGCACGCTGGAG
>SKWC01000427.1 GCA_007129145.1 Rubritepida sp. | reverse complement strand
TCTCGCTGGGGCCGCGGGTGTGCACCGGGGTGCAGTTCGGGCTTTATGAGGCGATGATCTGCCTGGCGAGCCTCGCGCAGCACATCCGCCTGCGGGCCGAGCCGGGGCATGTGGTGATGCCGGTCAGCCGCCTGACGCTGCGACCGGGCACGTCACTTCCCATGCGGATTGCGCATCTGCGCTGAAAAGACGGGGCCTCAGCGGCCCCAGACGCCCTCCGCGCGCATCCGCTCGCCGCTGTCGAGCGCCAGCAGGGACACCACCAGCAGCCGGCCCGGATCCACCACGAAGACATGGATGGTCGCCTCGCCGGGGGGCATCTCCTGGCCGCCCGCCATGCGGCGGTTGGCCATGAAGCGCGGCAGGCGCTCGGGCGGGCAGTTGGGGGTGACTTCGATGAGTGCGGGGGCGAGCAGCGCAGTCGCCGGGGCCTCGGCCTCACCGGGCAGGTGCAGGTCGGGCATGGCCTCCTCGCCGGCGCGCAGGATGAAATCCCCATGCGGCGGGGGGCCGAAGCGCACCTCCCTTCCGTCGCGCTCCATGGTCACGCGGTCCATGGCCGCGTTCTCAAGGTTCATCTGCTCGCGCTGCCCGCCCGCGACCATGGTGCGGCGCGACAGGCCCGGCTGCCAGTCACCGGCCAGGGCGATCGCCACCGCCGGCCCCCAGGTGGTGGGCGGCAGGCCGCAGAAGGGGCTGGCCGATGCGGGCGCGGCGGCGAAGGGCATGGTGCCGGCCAGCAGGACAGCAGCAAGGATGCGGCGCATGGTTGGTTCCCTGATGCGGCAGGCGAAGCGCCGGCCCATGCGGACAGCATGCACGCGCCGCGTGTGGTTGTCAGCCACCCTTGGCAGCCGCCCTTGGCCGCCGCTCAATGGATGCTGAAGCCGCCGTCCACCACCAAATCGTGCCCGACCAGGAAGCCGCCCTTCAGCGTCAGCAGCATCGCCGCGACCTCGGCGATCTCATCCGGTTCGCCCAGGCGCCCCACGGGCAGGTAGCTGCGCCGCTCCTGCGCTTCGGCGGGGTTGGCCTGTTCCTGCGCCAGCAGGGGGGCGGTGGCCACCGGGCCGGGGCTGATCGCGTTGACCTGGATGTTCTCGCGCGAGAGTTCCATGGCCATGGTGCGCGCGAGGTGGATCAGCGCCGCCTTGGTCATGCCGTAGAGGGCGCGGCCGGGCGAGGCGACGGTGCCGAACTGGCTCGCGACATGCAGGATGCGCCCGCCACCCTGGCGGCGCATCGCCGGCAGAACGGCCTGGCTGGCCAGGAAGGCGGCGCGGAGGTTGACCGCCATCATGCGGTCGAAATCGGCGGCCGAGAAATCCCCGAAGGGCCGGTTCAGCCGCAGCCCCGCATTGTTGACCAGCGCATCCACCCGGCCATGCGCCAGCAGCGCCGCCTCCACCATGGCGGCGGGTGCGGCGGGCTCGCCCAGGTCGGCCAGGTGGATGGCGACCGCCGGGGCGCCAAGCGCCCGGCATTCGGCGGCGACGGCCTCGAGCCCCTCGGCCGGGCCGTCGGCCGTCAGGAACAACCGCCATCCCAGCCCCGCAAGGCGGCGCGCGATGGCCGCGCCGATGCCGATGGACGATGATGCGCCGGTGATGATGGCCGCCCGATCCGCCTGCGCCATGAGAAACCCCTTGCCGGTTGCCGGGCGGCAGTGTGGCATGGGGCTGCGCGGCGGGCGACGGGCGGAAGACGGAGCGGACAGGCTTGACTTCCGCCCCGCGCCACGGCATTCCGCGCTCCATCGGGTGCGTAGCTCAGCGGGAGAGCACTGCCTTCACACGGCAGGGGTCACAGGTTCAATCCCTGTCGCACCCACCACTCCTTTCAGACATTTAGCCCCCTTGGCCGGCGATCCGGTTGGCGCGAGGCAGCATATAGGTTGCAGCGGGGTGCGCGCTCCAGGGGTGCTCACGCCCCGCACGACGGAACAGCGGCCTCGTGACCGCGCTTACGGCTGCTTCAGAATGATCGTTTTCTGAAGCAGGAGATCCGACCGGATGATTGCATCCGGGCGGAAATCGCCCTGGGCCCAGGACTGACCTGCCCCACTAGAAGCGGTCCGCCGGTAATGTAGTCCGGCGCCAGCGACGGGGCGTTCCGACCCGCAAGCGGTGCGGTCTTCGTGCGGTGGGGGCTCGACCTCCGCTTCTGACTGAACGGCCCCGGGTTGATGGAGCGCGAGGCAAGGCGATCCACCGACACAGGATCGGGTCACGACACGCAGAAGGCCCCCCTTCCCCGCCCTTGACGCCACCGGGATCGCGTGCGCCGCTTGCCGACCCACACCACGCAGGCCATGCCGCCGCCCGATCTGACCAGCGCCCGCCTCTTCATCGCCGTTGTCGAGGAGGGCAGCATCGCCGCCGCCGCCCGGCGCGAGAACACCGCTGCCTCGGCGGTCAGCAAGCGCATGGCCGATCTCGAGGCGCGGTTCGGTCGGCCGCTGCTGCGCCGCCACCCCTCGGGCGTCGAGGCCACCGCCGCCGGGACGGTGTTTCTCCGCCATGCCCGCGACATCCTGCGCCAGGCCGCCGAACTGGAGGCCGCCATGCGCGCCCTGGGCACGCAGGTGGAGGGCCACATCCGACTGAGCGCGAGCGAGACGAGCCTGGTCGGCATCCTGCCCGACAGCCTCGGCCGCTTCCTGGCGACGAATCCCGGCATCACCATTGCGCTCGACGAGGGCCTGAACCGCGACGTGCTGCAGGCGCTGGAGGCCGGCGAGGCGGATCTGGGCGTGCTGGCCGCGGAGGTGCTGCCACCGGGGCTGTGGTCCCATCCCTGCTTCCGCGACCAGTTGGTGGCGGTGATGCGGCCGGACCATCCGCTCGCGGCCTATCCGGGCGTGACCTTCGCCGAGCTGTTCGACCATGAGGTCATCGGGCAGGACCCGCGCGGGGCGCTGGGCGCGCTGCTGCGGCACCATGCCGCGCGGCTCGGCCGACGGTTCCGCAGCCGCGTCAGCGCCGATGGCTATGACGTGGTCTGCCGCCTGGCGCAGCAGGGGCTGGGCATCGGGATCGTCGCCGAGGGTTCCGCGGTGTTCTTCGCGCCCGGCATGGGGCTCGCGCGGGTCGCCATCCTCGATGAATGGGCAAGGCGCGCGCACCGGGTCTGCGGGCTGCGGCCCGAGGCGGGCCTGTCGCGCCCGGCGCGGCTGCTGCTCGATCACCTTCGACAGGAGGCCCGGGCGGCCGGCGTGGGGTGAGCAGCCATCGTGATCCGCGATGGCTGCCTCGCCAAAGGGAACTTTGGGCCGCCGGTCGCGCGTGCCTAAGCTGCCCGATCCGGCGGGCGACGCCTCAGCCCGCATCCAGCCAGGGACAGGACACGCCTTGAACAGCCTCACCCCGAACAGCCTGCACGCCCGCGACATCGCCGCCGTCCTGCATCCGCAGACGCATGCCCGGCGCCATCTGCAGGACGGCCCGACCATCATGACGCATGGCCAGGGCGTGTTCATCCATGACGACGCCGGCAACGCCTTCCTCGACGCCGGCGCGGGGCTGTGGTGCGCCTCGCTCGGCTACGCGAATGAGCGCCTGGCGCGCACGGCCTATGAGGCGATGCGCACGCTGGGCTACTATCAGCTGTTCCGCCACGCCTCGCACCCGGCCGCCATCGAGCTGTCCGAGAAGCTGCTGTCCATCGCGCCGGTGCCGATGTCGAAGGTGCTGCTGCAGTGCTCCGGCTCCGAGGCCAATGACACCGCGCTCAAGCTCGTGTGGTATCACTGGAACGCGCGCGGCCAGCCGCAGCGGCGCAAGGTGATCTCGCGGCTGGGCAGCTACCACGGCTCCACCTGCGCCACCATCAGCCTGACCGGCAAGCCGGACTACCACGCCGGCTTCGGCCTGCCCTTCGAGGGATTCCGCTACGTGGACTGCCCGAACCACTACCGCGCCGCCGAGCCGGGCGAGAGCGAGGAGGCCTTCTCCGCGCGGATGGCCGCGCAGCTCGAGGCGCTGATCCTGGCCGAGGGGCCGGAGACGGTGGCCGCCTTCTGGGCCGATCCGGTGCAGGGCGGCGCGGGCGGGCTGCCGCCGCCCCGCGGCTATTTCGAGCGCGTGCAGGAGGTGCTGCGCCGCCACGGCGTGCTCTTCGTGGCCGATGAGGTGATCTGCGGCTTCGGCCGCACCGGCGCGATGTGGGGCTGCGAGACCTACGCCATCACCCCCGACATCCTGTGCTGCGCCAAGGCGCTGTCCGCCGCCATGCAGCCCATCTCGGCGGTGCTGATCAACGAGGAGATCTTCCAGTCGCTGCTGACCCAGAGCGACCGGCTGGGCGCCTTCATCCACGGCTTCACCTATGCGGGGCATCCGGTGTGCTCGGCGGTGGCGCTGGAGACGCTTCGCATCTACGAGGAGATGGACCTGATCGGCCATGTCCGTGAGGTGGAGCCGGTGTTCCTGCGCGAACTCGGCGCGCTGCAGGACCATCCGATGATCGGGCATTTCAACGGCTGCGGCCTGATCGGCGGGATGGAGATGGTGCGCGACAAGGACACGCGCGCCGACTGGCCGGCCGAGGCGAAGCTCGGCGCCCGGCTCGACGAGGCGGCGCGGCGCAATGGGCTGATCCTGCGCATCGTGGGCAACCGCATCGCCTTCTCGCCGCCGCTGATCATCACCGCCGCCGAGATCCAGGACCTGGCCGGGCGGCTGCGCCGCAGCCTGGACGAGGTGCATGCGGAGCTCGTCGCGCTGTGACGCTGCCGCTGACGGGGTATCTCGACCGCATCTCCGCCCGCCCCGGCGAGGCGGTGGCGGTGAAGGTGTCGAGCCTCCTGGCCGGCCGCTACACGGCCGATCTGGTGCGCGTGGTCGGCGGCGATCCCAACCCCGATGGGCCGGGTATCCGCCTTGATCCCGTCCCGGAGGTCGCGGCCCGGTCATTCCCCGCGCGCGCGCAGCCGGTGCATCTGGGCTCCTGCGTCGAGGTGCCCGCGGCGGCGGGCCTCGCGCTGCCTGATTCATGGACGCTGCAGCTGCGCGTCCAGCCCTGGCTGCTGGACGAGGCGCCGCGCGTGCTGGTGTCCCGGCTGGACGCCGCGGGGCAGGGCTGGACGCTGGCCATGACGCGCGACGGCCCGGTGTTCGAGGAAACCGGCCCCACAGGCGGCCGCCGCGTGGCGCTGCACGCGCCGCCGCATCCGCGCGGCTGGTATGAGGTCACGCTGACCGCGACAGCCGCCGCGCTTCGGCTGGAGCAGCGGCCGCTGCGGCGCCTCTGGGGCGTCC
>SKWC01000295.1 GCA_007129145.1 Rubritepida sp. | reverse complement strand
CGGGCACGCCGAGGCTTCGGGCGATGGCCGGGACGTCGAAGGTGAGGAAGCGGCGGCGGGCGAGGTCGTCGGCGGCGGCGAAGGGGGTGCGGCGTTCGCTGGGGCGGGCGAAGCCGGTCAGGGTCACCTCGCCCTCCGGCCATGCGATGGCGCCGCCCTCGAAGGGGGCCCAACCGCGCTCCACCAGCAACGGAGGTCCATCGGGGCGGTCCAGCACCGCGATGAGGCCGCCGCCGAGCGCATTGCCACGCACCTCCAGGCCAGCGAAGGCGGTGGGGTCGCGGCGCAGGCGGCCGGTGGCGGTGATGTGGGCGAAGGGTGCTGTGTCGGCGTCGGCCGGGGCGGGGGGGGCCGCCTGGGCGACGGCCAGTTCGTCGAGGAGTGCCGTCTTCCAGGCGAGGCGCTGGAGCTGCCAGCTGCCCAGCCCCAGGAGCAGGGCGAGCACGGGCAAGGCGAGGGCCAGCGGCAGGACGAGGCGCCGCCAGCGCCCGCGGGAACGGGCGGGCGGCGTCATCGGCTCAGAAATGGGCGATCTCGCCCGCGCCCCACCAGTAGATGGAGACGAAGAGGAAAAGCCACACCACGTCCACGAAGTGCCAGTACCAGGCCGCGGCCTCGAAGCCGAAGTGCTTCTCGGGCGTGAAGTGGCCGGCGATGGCGCGGATCAGGCAGACCAGCAGGAACAGCGTGCCCACGATGACGTGGAAGCCGTGGAAGCCGGTGGCGAGGTAGAAGACCGAGGGATAGATGCCGCCGTCCACGAAGGGGAAGGGCGCCTTGGCGTACTCCCAGACCTGCAGGCTGGTGAACAGCATGCCCAGAAGGACGGTCAGCGCGAGGCCGGTGATCAGTCCGCGGCGGTCATTCTCGAGCAGGGCGTGGTGCGCCCAGGTGACCGTGCAGCCCGAGAGCAGCAGGATCATGGTGTTCAGGAAGGGGAGGTGCCAGGGGTCGAAGGTCAGGATGCCGTCGGGCGGCCAGATGACGGCTTCGGCGCCGGAGACGTGCTCCGGATAAAGGGCGAAGTGGAACCAGGCCCAGAAGAAGGCAACGAAGAACATCACCTCGGAAGCGATGAACAGCACCATGCCGTAGCGCATGCCAAGCTTGGCCACGGGGCTGTGGACGCCGGGGGTCTGGCTTTCCTTCACCACATCCCACCACCAGCCGGCCATGCAGATGAGCGTGGCGGCGACGCCGAGGATGAGGAGCCACCAAGCCCCGAAATGGGCCTGGACGATGATGCCGGTGACCAGCGCGCCCGCCGCGAAGGCCGAGAGCAGCGGCCAGGGCGAGGGGTCCACGAGGTGGTATGGGTGTTTGTAGGGGCTGCCGCCCTCGCTCGTGCTCGCCATTCGCTCAATCCTGCTGCGTTCGGCGGGTTGGGCCCCGCGCTTGGTCCAGTCGATCCATTCCGGAAAAGCCGCGGGAAATCAAGTGCGCCGCGGGCTTCACTGCGTGGCCGCGGCGCCGCCGCGACCGACATGCGGGCCCGCATTGGCAAGCGCGCCCGCGTTTTCCGCATCCTGCAGGCTCCGGAAGAAGGTGTAATTGATGGTGATGGTGCGGATGTCGCGCGTCTGCGGATCCTCGGCAATGCGCGGGTCCACCCAGAAGCTGAGCGGCATGTCCATCTCGCGCCCGGGTTCGAGGGTGGTTTCCTCGAAGCAGAAGCAGGCGACCTTGTGGAAATACCGCCCGGCGATCGCGGGGGTGACGTTGTAGGTGGAGATGCCCGTGAACGGCCGATCAGCCAGGTTGCGGGCGGTGTAGAAGGCCAGCGCCTCCTCGCCCACGCGCAGGGTCATGGCCGGCTGCTGGGCCGTGAAGCGCCAGGGCAGGTTGGGCTGGGTGTTGGCGTTGAAGCGCACGGTGATGGTGGCCTCGCCAGGGGTGGCGGGGGCGGCCTGACCGATCATGGGCGTGCCGCCGAAGCCGGTAACGCGGCAGAACAGATCGTAGAGGGGCACGGCGGCGAAAGACAGGCCGACCATGCCGGCGACCAGGCCGAAGGCGGCGAGGCCGGTGCGGCGGTTGCGCCGGGCGACCTGGGCTGGATCGGGACGGGGAATCCTCATGTGCGCAGAAGCCTCGCCACGGAGATGAAGTAGAACAGCGCGACCAGCCCCACCAGCACGGCCAGGATCGCCCAATTGCGAAGGCGCCGGCGGCGGTCGAAGACCGCGCGCTCCTCCTGGGTCATGGGGCGGTCGAGCGGCGCGGTCATGCGAGCCACAGCCGGTCCGCGACCAGGGCGCCGAACAGCAGGAATAGGTAGGAGATGCTGAACTTGAAGCAGCGCTTGGCCGGCACGTCGTTGGTGAGGGAGACACCGGAAGGGTCCTGGGCGTCGCGCCAGACCGCCCAGGCGTGGCGCAGGAAGTTCGCCCCCAACAGCACCGCAACCGCGCCATAGGCCCAGGAATTGAAGCCGATCACGGAGGGCACAAGGGTCAGCGGCACCAGCAGGATGGTGTAGATCACGACCTGCCGGCGCGTCTCGCGCGCGCCGGAGACCACGGGCAGCATGGGCACGCCGGCGCGCTGGTAGTCCTGGTGCGCCCAGAGCGAGAGCGCCCAGAAATGCGGCGGGGTCCACATGAAGATGATGGCGAAGAGCACGAGCGGCAGGACATCCATGCCGCCAGTGACCGCGACCCAGCCAATGAGCGGGGGGAAGGCGCCGGCGGCGCCGCCGATCACGATGTTCTGCGGCGTGCGGCGCTTCAGCCACATCGTGTAGATGACGACGTAGAACAGGATGGAGCCCGCCAGGACGGCAGCGGCCAGCCAGTTGGTGGCAAGCCCCATCAGGGCGACGGAGCCGCAGCCAAGCAGGACGCCATAGGCCAGCGCGCCGCCGGGGCTGATCCGGCCCACGGGGATGGGCCGCTTCTGGGTGCGGCGCATGACCGCATCGATGTCGCGGTCATACCACATGTTGATTGCGCCGGCCGCGCCGGCCGCGACGGTGATGCACAGGATCGCGGTCAGTGCAAGCACCGGATGCAGCGTGCCCGGCGCTACCAGCAGGCCGGCGATCCCGGTGTAGACCACGAGCGTCAGCACGCGCGGCTTCAGCAGGGTGATCCAGTCCCGCACCTCGGAGCCGAGTGCCGCGGCGTCCGATACGTCGAGGGGGGCTTGCGCCCCCCTCGGATGGCTGGCGGTCACGTCGCTCATGCGGCTTCCGTCCCTGTGTTTCCCCCGCTCAGCGGATGCGGGGGAGTTCGTCGAAGGTGTGGAAGGGCGGCGGGCTGGACACCTGCCATTCCAGCGTGGTCGCGCCTTCGCCCCAGTAGTTGGGTGCTGCCTGCTCGCCGCGGCGCAGCGTCACCCACATGACGTAGAAGAAGAACAGGAAGCTGGCGATCGCGATGTAGGAGCCGACCGAGGCGATCAGGTTCCAGCCCGTCATGGCATCAGGATAGTCAGGGTAGCGGCGCGGCATGCCCTGGTTGCCCAGGAAGTGCATCGGGAAAAAGGTCAGGTTGACGCCGACAAAGGTGAGCCAGAAGTGGATCTTGCCCAGCCTCTCGGGGTACTGGCGGCCGCTCATCTTGCCGATCCAGTAGTAGATGCCGCAGTAGATGCCGAACACCGCACCCAGGCTCAGCACGTAGTGGAAGTGCGCCACCACGTAATAGGTGTTGTGCAGGATCTGCGTGATGCCGGCATTGGCCAGGACCACGCCGGTGACACCGCCCATGGTGAACAGGAAGATGAAGCCGACCGCGAAGAGCATCGGCGTGTCGAGCTTGATCGAGCCGCCCCACATGGTGGCGATCCAGGAGAAGATCTTGATGCCGGTGGGCACCGCGATGACCATGGTCGCAGCCATGAAGTAGGCACGCGTGTCCACGTCGATGCCCGAGGTGTACATGTGGTGCGCCCACACGACGAAGCCCACCACGCCGATCGCGACCATGGCGTAGGCCATGCCGAGGTAGCCGAACACCGGCTTCTTCGAGAAGGTCGAGATGACGTGGCTGACGATCCCGAAGGCCGGCAGGATCATGATGTACACTTCGGGGTGGCCGAAGAACCAGAACAGGTGCTGGAACAGCACGGGGTCACCACCGCCGGCCGGATCGAAGAAGGCCGTGCCGAAGTTGCGGTCCGTGATCAGCATCGTGATGGCACCACCCAGCACCGGCACGGCCAGCAGCAGCAGGAAGGCGGTCACCAGCATGGACCACACGAACAGCGGCATCTTGTGCAGCGTCATGCCGGGGGCGCGCATGTTGAAGATGGTCGTGATAAAGTTCGCCGCGCCCAGGATGGAGCTGGCACCTGCCAGGTGCAGCGCGAACAGCGCCATGTCCATCGCCGGGGACGGATGGTACATATTGTCCGACAGCGGCGGATAGATCGTCCAGCCCGCGCCGGGACCTTCACCGACGAAAAGGCTGCCGCCGAGCAGGAGGAAGGCCGGCACCAGCAGCCAGAAGGAGATGTTGTTCAGCCGGGGAAAGGCCATGTCCGGCGCGCCGATCATGATCGGCACGAACCAGTTGCCGAAACCGCCGATCAAGGCAGGCATGATCACGAAGAACACCATGATCAGGCCGTGCGCCGAAACCCAGGCGTTCCACATCTGGCCGTCAGCGAAGATCTGCATCCCCGGCGTCTGCAGCTCGAGGCGCATCAGGAACGAAATGCCGATCCCGATGATCGCCGCGAACAGCGCGAAGATGATGTAGAGGGTGCCGATGTCCTTGTGGTTGGTGCTGAACAGCCAGCGCTTCACGAAGGACGGCTTGTGGTCATCGTGGGCGTGCGCATCCGCAGCGTATGCCATGTCGCTTTGCCTTTCTCGTTCTCAGCCTGCTGCGGTCACTGACGGGCCGCCGTCACTTGGATGGGCGCACCCGCCGGGGCCGCAAGGGCCGGCGCTGCAGGGCGCGTATCCGGAATGGTGTGCGCGAAGCGTGTGCGCGTCTCCTCGACCCAGGCGTCGAATTCCTCGCGCGGAACGGCGCGCACCACGATAGGCATGAACCAATGGTTCACCCCGCAGATCTGGTTGCACTGCCCATAGAAGGTTCCCACGCGGTCGGCACGCATCCAGGTCTCCAGCGTGCGGCCGGGGATATTGTACTTCTGGACGCCCAGCGACGGGATGAAGAAGCTGTGGATGACGTCCGCGCCCTGGGTGAGGATGCGGATATTGGTGCCGACAGGGATCAACAGCGGCTCATCCACCTCGAGGTTGCGCATCTGGCCGGGCTGGAGATCCTCGGCCCAGATCGGGCGGCTCTCGAAGGTGAAATCCCCGTGGTCCACCATACGGTAGCTCCAGTACCACTGATGCCCGGTCACGTT
>SKWC01000181.1 GCA_007129145.1 Rubritepida sp. | reverse complement strand
TTCCACCTGCCGCGCTCGACGCTGCTCATGCTCGTCGCGGCCTTCGCGGGGTATCGCCGGATGCGCGCCGCCTATGCCCATGCGGTGGCGCAGCGCTATCGCTTCTTCTCCTACGGGGATGCGTCGCTGCTGTTCCACGCGCAACAGGACCTGCCCGCATGACGCTGCGCTGGGAGGGGTCGGCGCGCGACGGCGCGGCGCGGGCGGGCGTGCTGCACACCGCCCATGGCCTGGTCGAGACGCCGGTGTTCATGCCGGTGGGCACCGCGGGCACAGTGAAGGCCATGACCGCCGATGGCGTGCGCAGCACCGGCGCGCGCATGGTGCTGGGCAACACCTACCACCTGATGCTGCGTCCGGGTGCGGAGCGCGTGGCGCGGCTGGGCGGGCTGCACCGCCTGATGGACTGGCACGGCCCCATCCTGACCGATTCCGGCGGCTTCCAGGTCATGTCGCTGGCGGGCCTGCGCAAGCTCGATGAGGAGGGTGTGACCTTCCAATCCCATGTGGACGGCTCGAAGCACCGCCTGACGCCGGAGCGCAGCGTCGAGATCCAGCGCCTGCTGGGCGCGGACGTCACCATGTGCTTCGACGAATGCACCCCCTTCCCCGCCACCCATCAGGAAGCGGCGGCCTCCATGCGCCTGTCCATGCGCTGGGCCGCGCGCTCCCGCACGGCCTATGTCCCCCGCGATGGCCATGGGCTGTTCGGCATCGTCCAGGGCAGCACCTACCCCGATCTGCGCGCCGAGAGCGTCGCCGCCCTCACCGCCATCGGCTTCGAGGGCTATGCGGTGGGCGGGCTGGCCGTGGGCGAGGGCCAGGAGGCCATGTTCGCGACGCTGGAGGCCACCGTGCCGCTGCTGCCGCAGGACGCGCCGCGCTACCTGATGGGTGTCGGCATGCCCGGCGACCTGCTGGGCGCGGTGCGGCGCGGCATCGACATGTTCGACTGCGTGATCCCCACGCGCTCGGGCCGGATGGGCCGGGCCTACACCTCGCGCGGGCCGCTCAACCTGCGCAACGCCCGCCACGCCGAGGACCCACGCCCGCTCGATCCCGACTGCGACTGCCCGGCCTGCCGCAGCCACTCGCGCGCCTACATCCACCATCTGCTGAAATGCGACGAGATGCTGGGGCCGATCCTGTTGACCTGGCACAATCTGCACTACTTCCAGGCCCTGATGCGCCGCATGCGCCGCGCCATCCTCGATGGCCGGCTGGAACAGGAAGCGGCGGCGATCGAGGCCGGCTGGAAGGAACCCGCATGACCGCGACCACCGACACCACGGGGCTGACGCTGCTCGGCCGCGCCACAGGCCTGCCGGAAAGCCCCGATGCGGCGGTGCTGGAGCGCGTGCCCAACCCGCACCCGGACCTCGCGTATTGCGTGCGCTTCGTGGCTCCCGAGTTCACCTCGCTCTGCCCGCTGACCGGCCAGCCCGATTTCGCGCATCTGGTGCTCGACTACGTCCCGCGCGCGCATCTGGTCGAAAGCAAGAGCCTGAAGCTGTTCCTGGGCAGCTTCCGCAACCACGGCGCCTTCCACGAGGCCTGCACCCTGGACATCGCGCGCCGGCTCATCGCGCTGCTCGACCCGGCCTGGCTGCGCATCGGCGGCTATTGGTATCCGCGGGGGGGGATCCCGATCGACGTGTTCTACGCGACCGGAACGCCGCCCGAGGGCGTGTGGATCCCCGACCAGGGCGTGCCCCCCTACCGCGGCCGGGGCTGACCCCCCTACCCCGGCCGGCGCGCCCGCTGGCCATTGGCGCGCTCGATCGCGTGCCCGGCCGAGAGCACCAGCCCGTCCTGCCAGAACTTCCCGACGAGCTGCACCGCAAGCGGCAGGCCGCCTTCACCGAAGCCGGTGCACACCGACATCGCGGGCCAGCCCAGCATGTTGAAGGGGATCAGGAAGGCCGGCCGCTCGATGGAGGCGAATTTGCCCACATCCGTGATCAGCGGCGCCTCGGCCGCCTGGGCGGCGGTGATCAGCAGGTCGACCCCCTCGGTCGCCGCGATGGTCCGTTCGATGATGGCGCGCCGCCGCCGCTGCGCCTGCAGGTAGTCCGCCGCCGAGAGCAGCGCGCCCAGCGACAGCCGCGCGCGCATCGCCTCGCCATACAATTCCGGACGCGCGCGCATCCAGGCCTCGTGCACCGCGAAGGCCTCGGCGGCCAGCGTGGTCCAGCCCGCGGTGTGGAACTCCGTCAGCGCCGGCAGGGTGACGTCCACCACCTCCATCCCGGCCTCGCGCAGGATGGCGATGCTGGCCTCGATCCCGGCCAGGGTGGCGGCATTCACCGGCATGTCCGCCTCGTGGAAATGCCGGATTACCCCCAGCCGTCGCCCCGCCAGCGGCGCCTCGACATCAAGCCGCGGCGGCGGGCGGTCCAGGCTGGCCGGGTCCGCGGGATCATGGCCCGCCATGGCCCCCAGCAGCAGCGCGCAATCCTCGGCCGTCCAGGCCATGGGGCCCGCGTGGTCGAGCGTCTGCGCCAGCGGGAAGACGCCCCGGCGCGAGCACAGGCCGAAGCTCGGCTTGATGCCCGCGATGCCGCAGAAGGCCGCGGGGCCGCGGATCGAGCCGCCGGTGTCCGAGCCCGTGCCGCCCAGGATCGCGCCCACCGCCACCGCCGCCCCCGTGCCGCTGCTGCTGCCCGCGGTGAAACGCTCCGTGTCCCAGGGGTTGCGCGCGGCCGGCCAGGGCAGGTCGAAGCTCGGGCCACCGAAGGCGAATTCATGGGTGGCGAGCTTGCCCATCAGCACCGCCCCGGCCTCGGCCCAGCCCGCCACCGCGGCGGCGTCGGCGTCCGGCACATTCTCGCGCAGCTGCGCCGAATGGCAGGTCGTGGCCAGCCCGGCCGTGTCATAGATGTCCTTGTGCGCGATGGGGATGCCATCCAGCGGCCCGCGCAGCGCGCCCGCCATCTGCCGCGCCTCGGCCGCACGCGCCTCCTCCAGCGCGCGCTCCGGCGTGGGGGTGATGAAGGCGTGTATGCGCCCCTCCCAGGCTTCCATCCGGGCGATGCAGCCCTGCGTCAGCTCGACGGGCGAGAGCTTGCGCGCGGCGATCAGCGCCGCGGCCTCGGCGATGGTGGGGATCATCGGCGGCCCCCGTCCGGCTGGAAGGCGAAGGCGGGCTCGATCGCCGGGGCGTTGGGCGGGTCGCGCAGCGCCTCCAGCATGGCCTGCAGCCGGGGATGCGCCAGGCGCAGCGCCTCCGCCTCGGCGGCCGGCAGGGTCACTCCGGCGCGGCGCAGCAGCAGCGCGAATTCCTGGGGCGGCAGCGGCGCGGTCATCGGCGTCTCCCTTTCCTGGCCATGGCGCGCAGCTTGCGGCGCTCTCGGGCCGGGGTCTAGCGTGGCCGCAACCAGGAACGGGAAGGAACGGCCATGAAAGTCGGCGACGCCATCGCGGAGATCATGAAGCGCGAGGGGATCCAGACCCTCACCGGCTACCCGGTCAACCACCTGATCGAGCATGCGGCGGCCATAGACATCCGCCCCGTCATGGTCCGGCAGGAGCGCATCGGCCTGCACATGGCGGATGCCATCAGCCGCGTCACCTCGGGCGAGCAATTGGGCGCCTTCTGCATGCAGCACGGCCCGGGTGCCGAGAACGCCTATGGCGGTGTCGCGCAATGCTTCGGCGAGAGCATCCCGGTGCTGGTCCTGCCCATGGGCTATCCGCGGCGCATCGCGCATGTGCCGCCCAACTACAACTCCACCATCCAGATGCGCGGCATCACGAAATCCGCCGAGCCGATCATGAGCGCGGCCGAGGTGCCCAACATCATGCGCCGCGCCTTCGCCCGGCTGCGCAACGGCCGCGGGGGCCCCGTGGTGGTCGAGATCCCCTCGGACATGTTCAATGAGGAACTGCCCGGCCCCCTCGACTACACGCCGGTGGTGCGCACCCGCAGCGCGCCAGACCCCACCGACCTGCGCCGCGCCGCCGAGATGCTGGCGCGCGCGCACCGCCCGGTGATCTACGCCGGCACCGGCGTGCATTGGGCGCGCGCCTGGCCTGAGCTGCGCGAACTGGCCGAATTGCTGGCCGCGCCCGTGACCACCAGCCTCGGCGGCAAGTCGAGCTTCCCCGAGGACCACCCGCTTTCGCTCGGCTCGGGCGGCCTCGCGATGCCCAAGCCCGTGCGGCACTTCCTGGACAATGCCGATGTGATCCTGGGCATCGGCTGCTCCTTCACCGAGACGAATTTCGGCGTGCGGATGCCGGCGCGGAAGGCGCAGGGCGGGCCGAAGTTCATCCACGCCACCCTCGATCCCGACCACATCGACAAGGACCTGCGCTGCGATATCGGCCTCGTGGGCGATGCCGGGCTGACGCTGGCCGGGCTGGTGGCGGAGCTGCGCGGCATGGTGAAGGAGGCGCGCGACATCGCCGCCGTTCGCTCCGAGATCGAGGCGGTCCGCGCCCCCTGGCTCGCGGAATGGGCGCACAAGCGCGATTGCGACGACGCGCCGCTGAACCCCTACCGGGTGCTGCGCGACCTCTGGCGCACGGTGGATGTGGACAACACCATCATCACCCATGACGCGGGCTCCCCGCGCGACCAGTTGAGCCCATTCTGGATCAGCCGCACGCCGCTGTCCTACCTCGGCTGGGGCAAGACCACGCAGCTTGGCTACGGGCTGGGGCTGGCCATGGGGGCGAAGCTCGCGGCACCTGACAAGCTGTGCATCAATGTCTGGGGCGATGCGGCCATCGGCTTCACGGGGATGGATTTCGAGACCGCCGTGCGCGAGCGCATCCCGATCCTGTCCATCCTGCTGAACAACTTCTCCATGGCGATCGAGCTGAAGGTGATGCCGATCAGCACGGAGAAATACCGCTCGACCGACATCAGCGGCGACTATGCGGCGATGGCCAGGGCATTCGGCGGCCATGGCGAGCGTGTGGAGCGGCCCGAGGACATCATCCCCGCGATCCAGCGCGGCATCCGCGCCACCCAGGAGGGCAAGCCCGCGCTGCTGGAGTTCATCACCTGTCAGGAGACGCAGGTCTCGCGGCTGTAGCGCCAGCGTCGCATCGCGGCGCAACATGCGGATACATGGCGTGAACCTCCCTCACACGGGCGGGGGTTCGCAGCCGGGGCCGCGCGGCCCATTCTCTGGGTCTGGAGAAGCCCGACCCCATGCCGCTCAGACGCCGCGCTGTCCTGGTCCTGCCGCCCGCCCTGCTCGTGGGCGCGGGCGCGCGCGCCGAGGAACGCCCGGCCGAGCAGCGGCCCGTGCTGCTGGTGGCACCCCATGCGGCCGGTGCCGCCGCCGACATCGCGGCGCGCAACTTCGCCGCCCATGCGGTGCG
>SKWC01000258.1 GCA_007129145.1 Rubritepida sp. | reverse complement strand
TGAACACCTGGAACGGCACCTCGGTCAGTTCGCTGTTCGACACCGGGACGCTGGTGCCGAGCCTCGACTTCCTGGCCACCTCGCGCACGCCCACCCACCTGATCCGCCTGACCATCACCGGGCCGGCCGATTCGCCGCAGCTGGCGGTGGGCGCCGAGCCCGACCTGCCGCAGGACGAGGCGCTGGCGCGGCTGCTGTTCCAGCGCGAGGCCTCGCGGCTTTCGCCGCTGGAATTGCTGTCGCTGACCCAGGCGGTGGGGCAGCTGGCCGGCATCATGCCCTCGGGCGGCGGGGTGACGGGGCGGCTGCGCGAGGCGCTGGGGCTGGATCGCCTCTCGGCCGGAATGGCCGAGGAGGGCGGCGGCGCGACGCTGGAGGCCGGGCGCTATGTCGCGCCGGGTGTCTATCTGGGCGTGCGCCAGGGCACCGGCGGCGGGCCGCCCGGCGTGGGGGTGCAGGTGGAGCTGACGCCGCGCCTCAGGCTGGAGGCCGAGACCCAGACCGGCCCGGCGGGCGACCGGCTCGGCCTGACCTGGGAACTGGAATACTGAAGGCGGTCGCGGTCAGTTCAGCCTGCCGCGCAGCTCCTCGACCAGGTTGCGGATGCGCGTGGCGGCCTCGCCGCGCGGCTCCAGCGTGAGCGCGCGGTCGAAGGAGGCCAGCGCGGCCGAGATGCGCTCCAGCCGGTGCTGCATGAGCCCCGCCTCGCGCCACAGCCCGGCATGGTCGGGGGCGAGGCGCAGCATGTCCTCGGCGCAGGCCAGCGCGCCCACGATGTCGCGCGCGGCAAGGCGGCGCAGCTTGATGTTGTTCTGCAGCCGCAGCAGCACGGCGCGCCTTCCCATGGGGGCGACCAGACCTGGGCGGAGTTCAGCGCGCGGCCCCTCCACGCGCTTGATCAGGGCGCGCAGGTCCTGCGCGGCGACGGCGGCGCCGCCCGAGAACACATCCACCAGCGCCGCACCCTGCGCCGCTCCCTGGGGGCCACCCTGGGGGGCACCCCGGTTCTGCCCCGCCAGGCCGATCAGGAAATGGCCGGGGAAATCCACGCCATGCGCCGCCCAGCCCGCGGCACCGGCGGCGTGCAGCCACAGCACGCCCAGCGCCACCGGCAGGCCGCGGCGGCGCTGCAGCACGGCGATGAGGTTGGCGTTCGCGGGGTCGTCATAGCTCTGGGTGTCGCCGGCGAAGCCCCAGGCATCGTGCAGCAGCCCGGCCAGCACGGCGCGGCGGCGCTGCACATCCCCGGCATCCGCGTCGCGGTCGGCGGCGGCGCGGGCCACCGCCTCGCGCGCGATGTTGGACAGCAGCGAGGCGGCGGCGCGCCAATCGGCCTCGGGCCGGTCCACCCGCGCCAGCTGCAGCGCCACCGTGGCGATGTCGATCTCGTCGTCGGGAAGCCGGCCGGCCGCTTCCAGCGCGGCCCGCGCCTCCGCCTGTTCGGGAGTCGGCGTCATGCCCCCGTGTAGCGCATCACCCGCCCGGGGTCAGCATCGGCCCCAGCGCGCGGCCGCCGAAGATGTGCACATGGAAATGCGGCACCTCCTGTCCCGCCGCCAGCCCCATGTTGGCGAGCAGGCGGTGGCCGGGCTGTTCCAGCCCCAATTCGCGCGCCACCTGACCCACCGCGCGCCAGAAGCCCGCGATCTCGGCGTCGGTGGCGGTGGCGTGGAAATCCGCAGCCGAGACATAGGCGCCCTTGGGGATCACCAGCACATGCACCGGCGCCTGCGGGTTGATGTCATGGAAGGCGAGGGCGTGGTCGTCCTCATGGACTTTCCGGCAGGGAATTTCGCCGCGCAGGATGCGGGCGAAGATGTTCTGCGGGTCGTAGGGGGGCAGTCCGGAGACGGGCATCGGGTCTCTCCCTGGGTCAGGGCAGCTTGGTGGTCTGGGCGATGGCCAGCAGCGCCTTGGGTCGCGGGCGCGCGGCCTTCTCGACGATGCCCGACACGCCCTCGCGCCGGCGCAGCTCGGCCCAGATTTCATCGGGGCGGATGCCGGCATCCACCAGCAGCACCATCAGGTGATACAGCACATCGGCGGATTCGCTGACGATGGCGTCGTGGTTGCGCGCCACCGCCTCGATCACCAGCTCGACCGCTTCCTCGCCCAGCTTCTGCGCCACCTTGGGGGTGCCGCGCGCCATCAGCCGCGCGGAGTGGGATGCGCTGACGTCGCCGGTCTGGCGGCGCTGCTCGATGGTGGCCCAGAGCCGGTCGAGCACCCGCGCATCGCCGTCCTCGGGCGGGGCGAAGGGCGCTTCATGCGCGCGCTCGGCCGCCAGCACCGCCTTGCGCGGCCCCTTGCCGGCGGCGGGCACGCCCTCGGGCACCGGCAGCGCCTGCTTCGGCGCCTTGGCCTTGCTGGATGCCTTGCCCTTGCCGGGCGTCTTCGTCCCGGCCTTGGTCGCCTTGGCCATCACGCCATCTCCCGCACGCGGCGCACCGGCCAGCCGGCGGCGGCCAGCGCGTCCTTCGCCTGGTTGATCCGGAACACCCCGTCGTGGAACACGCTCGCGGCCAGCAGCCCGGTGGCGCCGGCTTCCGCGCCGTGGACGAAATGCTCCAGGCTGCCCACGCCGCCCGAGGCGACCACGGGCACCCGCACCGCCGCCACCACCCGGCGCAGCAGATCGAGGTCGAAGCCCTGCTTCGTGCCGTCGCGGTCCATCGAGGTCAGCAGGATCTCGCCCGCGCCGAGGCTGGCCATGCGCTCCGCCCATGCCACCGCATCCAGCCCGGTGGGGCGGCGACCGCCATGGGTGAAGATCTCCCAGCGGCCGGGCGAGACCTGCTTCGCATCCACCGCCACCACGATGCACTGGCTGCCGAAGGCCTCGGCGGCGCGGCGCACCAGTTCGGGCTCGGCCACCGCGGCGGAGTTGATGCTGGCCTTGTCGGCGCCGGCCAGCAGCAGGCGGCGGATGTCGTCCACGCTGCGCACGCCGCCGCCCACGGTGAGGGGAATGAACACCTCGGCCGCGGTGCGCGAGACCACGTCCAGCATGGTGTCGCGGTTCTCATGCGTGGCGCCGATGTCGAGGAAGGTGACCTCATCCGCGCCCTGCGCGTCATAGGCGCGGGCCTGCTCCACCGGATCGCCGGCGTCGCGCAGCGAGACGAAGTTCACGCCCTTCACGACGCGGCCGTCCTTCACGTCCAGGCAGGGGATGATGCGCAGGGCCAGCATGGTTTCCGGAGGCTTTCGGACGATTTCAAGGCGGCGAGGCTATGCGCAAGAACGCCCCGCTTCGCAAGGGATGCCTCAGGCGGCCGCGAGGGCGAGCGCCTCGGCCGGGACGATGCGCCCCTCATACAGCGAGCGGCCGAGGATGGCGCCGGCGATGCCCTCGGCCGCGGCGGCCTTCAGCCCGACGAGGTCATCGAGCGCGGCGATGCCGCCCGAGGCGATGACCGGCGTGGCCAGCGCGCGCGCAAGGTCGCGGGTGGCGTCGAGGTTCACCCCGCCCAGCATGCCGTCGCGCTCGATGTCGGTGTAGATGATCGCCGCCGCCCCGGCGTCCTCCAGCCGCAGCGCCAGATCGCGCGCGGACAGGGTGCTGGTCTCGGCCCAGCCCTCGGTGGCCACCATGCCGCCGCGCGCGTCGATGCCCACCGCGACGCGGCCGGGGAATTCGCGGCAGGCCTGCCGCACAAGTTCGGGGTTCTTCACCGCGGCCGAGCCCAGGATGACGCGCGCCACCCCGGCGCTGAGCCAGGCTTCCACCGTCTCCATGCGGCGGATGCCACCGCCGAGCTGCACCGGCATCCCCGCGGCGCCCAGGATTCGCGAGACGGCCTCGGCATTGGCGGGCTTGCCGGCGAAGGCGCCGTCCAGGTCCACCACATGCAGCCAGGAGAACCCCTGGGCGGCGAAGGCGCGGGCCTGCTCGGCCGGGTCCTCGGCATAGATGGTGGCGTCCGCCATCTCGCCGCGCCTGAGCCGCACCACCTTGCCGCCCTTGAGGTCGATGGCGGGATAGAGGGTGAAGCTCATCCGATGTCTCCGAGCGCCTCGGCGGTGCTGCGCCCGCCCGGCACCTCCAGCAGCTTGTAGTAGTAGTAGCCGGGGATGGTCTGGCCATTCGCCCGCGCATAGGCGGGATGCACGCCCCAGCGGGTGTAGCCGGCGGCCTCGAACAGCGCGATGGCGCTTTCCTGGGTGGCGCGCACATCGAGGTTCATCACCCGCATCCCGAGCGCGGCGGCGCGGTCCTCGACGCGGCGCACCAGCATCCGCGCCAGGCCGAAGCCGCGCGCATAGGGGGCGATGAAGGCGTGCGCCAGCTGGGCGGAGAATGCCTGCGCCTCGTTGTGGCGGGGCGGGCGGATCATCTGCGCGCTGCCCACCACCTCCCCGTCGAGCCGGGCGATGAAGAATTCGCGCTCGGGCACCAGCAGGATACCGCCGAAATGGCGTTCCAGCGCGGCGCGGCTCTGCGCCTCCAGCCAGCCGAAGCCGCCGCCGTCCACGATGGCGGCGTTGGTGGCGTCGCACAGATCCGCGAGGTCGTGCGGATCAAGGTGCTCGACGCGCTCCACCGCGAGTTCGCGCACCGCGCTCATGGCGTCCACCGCAGGAAGTTGCGCAGGATGCGCAGGCCGACGGGGCCGCTCTTTTCCACATGAAACTGGGTCCCGGCGATGTTGCCCGCGCCCAGCATGGCCGGGACCGGCCCGCCATAATCGGTGGTGGCCAGCAGCTGGTCGGGTGCGGCGCCGCGCCAGGCGTAGGAATGCACGAAATAGGCGCGGTCGCCGGGCTCCAGCCCTTCCAGCAGCGGATGGGCGCCGGGCGTGAAGGCCAGCTCGTTCCAGCCCATCTGCGGCAGCGGCAGCGGGCGGCCATCGGCGCCGTGCGGATCCATCGGCGCGACCTCGCCGGGCAGCCAGGCGAGGCCCGGGGTGGTGCCGTGCTCCAGCCCGCGCTCGGCCATCAGCTGCAGCCCGACGCAGACGCCCAGGAACGGCTTGCCGCGCCGGCGCACATGCTCATACAGCGCCGAGACCATGCCCTCCAGCGCATCCAGCCCCGCGCGGCAGGCGGCGAAGGCGCCCTGGCCGGGCAGGATGACGTGGTCGGCGTCGCGCAGCGCCTTGGCCTGGCGCACCAGCCGGACCTGGACGGGCACATCGGCCGCGCGCTCCAGCGCCCGCCGGACCGAGGCGAGGTTGCCCGAGCCGGGGTCGATGACAGCGACCTGCCTCATGCTGCGCGCTCCGCAGGGGCGGTGCGCTCTGCGGGGGCGCGGCGTTCCGCGAATGCGGCGACCAGCTTCGGCTCGGCGGTCAGCAGCCGCGCCAGGGCGCTGTCCTCGTCGGGGCCGAGCACGACATGCGCCAGC
>SKWC01000087.1 GCA_007129145.1 Rubritepida sp. | reverse complement strand
CGCGCGACCTGATGCATGAGGGCGAGGAACTGCCCCTGGTGGCGGAGGGCGCGAGCCTGCAGGAGGCCATCATCCAGATGACCTCGCGCCGCTTCGGCGTGACCGGGGTGCTGGACAAGGCCGGGCGGCTGACAGGCGTGATCACCGATGGCGACCTGCGGCGCGCCTTCCAGGCGGGCTCCGACATGGGTTCGCCGGCCCATACGGCGATGACGCGCAACCCGCGCGTGGCGGGCCCGGAGACGCTGGCCGCGGAGCTGTTGCGCCAGATGAATGAGTTGCGGATCAGCAGCGTCTTCGTCACCGAGGCCGGGCAGCCCATGGGGAAGCCCGTGGGCATACTGCACCTGCACGATCTGCTGCGCAGCGGGGTGGTGTAGCGCCACGCCGGCATTCCGGTCTGCGCCCGGCAGGACTCGAACCCGCAACCAAGCCGTTATGAGCGGCCCGCTCTGACCATTGAGCTACGGGCGCACCGGAACCGCAGGAAACATGCCGCCATGCGGCCGGGCCGTCCAGCGCGGGGGGTCAGCCCGCCGTGCGGCCCATCTCGATGGCGCGGCGGATGTAGTCCTTCGCTTCCTCGGCGTCGCCCCAGCCGATCAGCTTGACCCACTTCCCCGGCTCCAGGTCCTTGTAGTGCTGGAAGAAATGGCTGATCTGGTCGAGCGTGATCTGCGGCAGGTCGGTGTAGTTGACCACGCCCGCATAGCGCTTGGTCAGCTTGGGCGAGGGCACGGCCAGGATCTTCTCGTCCATGCCGCCGTCATCCTCCATCTTGAGCACGCCGACTGGGCGGACGTTGATGACGGCGCCGGGCACGATGGGCCGCGTGTTGGCCACCAGCACGTCCAGCGGGTCGCCATCGCCGCACAGCGTGTGCGGCACGAAGCCGTAGTTGCCCGGGTAGCGCATCGGCGTGTGCAGGAAGCGGTCCACGAACAGCGTGCCGGCCTCCTTTTCCAGCTCATACTTGATGGGCTCGCCCCCCACCCCGACCTCGACGATGACATTGATGTCCTCGGGCGGGTTCATGCCGATGGGGATGGCGTCGATGCGCATGGGCTGCGGTCTCCGGCTGAAAATTTCGTCGCATGAACCACAAAACCCGGCCCGGCGCGAGGGGGCGCGTGGACAGCGGGATGGCGGCTGCCCTAGGCTTCAGTCCGGCCGCGCAGCGGATGCTGCGGCAACAAGAACCGAGACGGGGGAAGAGAGAGTGATCACAGCGACATTGCTGGTGGTCCTTCTGCTGGGGGCGACGTCCATCGCCTATGGCTGGATCACGAACAAGGAGATCATGGCCAAGCCGGCGGGCAATGCCCGCATGCAGGAGATCGCCCTGGCCATCCAGGAGGGCGCCTCGGCCTATCTGAAGCGGCAGTACATGACCATCGGCGCGGTGGGGGCGGTGCTGTTCGTCGTGGTGTGGCTGCTGCTGGGCGGGTTGGTCGCCTTCGGCTTCCTGCTGGGCGCGGTGCTGTCCGGGGCTGCGGGCTTCATCGGCATGAACGTCTCGGTGCGCGCCAATGTCCGCACCGCCGAGGCCAGCACCCATGGCCTCGCGGCGGGGCTCGACCTCGCGTTCAAGTCGGGCGCCATCACCGGCATGCTGGTGGCCGGCCTCGCGCTCATGGGGGTGGCGGGCTACACCTTCTTCCTCGTGATCCTGGCCGGCTATGAGATGACCTCGCGCACGGTCATCGACAGCCTGGTGGCGCTGGGCTTCGGCGCCTCGCTGATCTCGATCTTCGCGCGGCTGGGCGGCGGCATCTTCACCAAGGGCGCCGATGTGGGCGGCGACATGGTGGGCAAGGTCGAGGCCGGCATCCCCGAGGACGACCCCCGCAACCCCGCCACCATCGCCGACAATGTGGGCGACAACGTGGGTGACTGCGCCGGCATGGCTGCCGACCTGTTCGAGACCTATGCGGTCACCGCGGTGGCGACCATGGTGCTGGCCGCGCTCTCCTTCAGCGAGGCCGGGCGGCATTCGGCCATGCTGTTCCCGCTGGCAATCGGCGCGGTCTGCGTGATCGCCTCGATCGTCGGCACCTATTTTGTTAAGCTGCCGGCGAACCAGTCCATCATGGGCGCGATGTATCGCGGCCTTCTGGTCACCGCGGCCATCTCGCTCGCGGCCATCCTGCCGCTGTCCTTCCTGATCTTCGGCTTCAGCGGCGCCGAGAGCGAGGGCCGCAGCATCGGCGCCTTCAGCCTGTGGCTGTGCGCCGCCCTGGGCATGGCGGTGACAGCGGCCATCGTCTACATCACGGAGTACTATACGGGCACCGGCTACCGCCCGGTGCGCTCCATCGCGGAAGCCTCGCAGACGGGGCATGGCACCAATGTGATCCGCGGCCTCGCGGTCTCGATGGAGGCGACGGCGCTGCCGGCGCTGGTCATCATCACGGGCGTGCTTTCAGCGCATGGGCTGGCGGGGCTGTACGGCATCGCCGTGGCCACCATGACCATGCTGGCGATGGCGGGCATGATCGTGGCGCTGGACGCCTTCGGCCCCGTCACCGACAACGCCGGCGGCATCGCCGAGATGGCCGGCCTGCCGCCCGAGATCCGCGTGACCACCGACGCGCTGGACGCGGTGGGCAACACCACCAAGGCGGTGACGAAGGGCTATGCCATCGGCTCGGCGGGGCTGGGGGCGCTGGTGCTGTTCGCCGCCTACACCCAGGACCTGACCTATTTCGCCGCGAACCCCGAGCAATACCCCTATTTCGCGGGCCTCGGCGCGGTCGATTTCAGCCTGGCCAACCCCTATGTCGTGACCGGCCTGCTGTTCGGCGGCCTGCTGCCCTACCTGTTCGGCGGCATGTCCATGACCGCGGTCGGCCGCGCCGCGCAATCCGTGGTGGAGGAGGTGCGCCGGCAGTTCCGCGAGAAGCCGGGCATCATGGAGGGCACCGAGAAGCCCGACTATGGCCGCGCCGTGGACATGCTGACCAAATCCGCCATCCGCGAGATGATCATCCCCTCGCTGCTGCCGGTGCTCAGCCCCATCGTGTGCTTCCTGGTGGTGCTGATGATCGGCGGCAAGGCGGCCGCCTTCAGCGCGGTGGGCGCCATGCTTCTGGGCGTGATCGTGACCGGCTTCTTCGTGGCGGTGTCCATGACCACGGGCGGCGGCGCCTGGGACAACGCCAAGAAGTACATCGAGGAAGGCCATTTCGGCGGCAAGGGCAGCGATGCCCACAAGGCCGCCGTGACGGGCGACACGGTGGGCGATCCCTACAAGGACACGGCGGGCCCCGCGGTGAACCCGATGATCAAGATCACCAACATCGTGGCCCTGCTGCTGCTGGCGGTGCTGGCCTCCTCCTGAGGCCGCTTTCCGGGGGGCGCCGCCATGCGCCTCCCGTTTCCCCGCGCCGCTTCACCAGGGATTCACCGGCGCGGGCGCATGACATGGAACCGAGGCGGCCGCGGGCAGCGCCGCCGGCGCATCGCCCAGGAGGGGCCGTTCCATGCTGCGTCTCTTTCCCATGATCGCCGTCGCCGCGCTGGGCGCGGCCCTGCTGGGCGCCTTCCCGCCCTGGCCCCCGCCCCTGTCCGGCCTCGCCGGTGTGCAGGCGCATCCGCACACGCTGGGCGACTGGGAGACCCTGCTGGCCACCTGGCATGACGCGCCCCCCGGGCGGATGGATCAACGCTAGCCCTTGCCCCCGAGGCCCTTCAGGGCCTTCTATCGGGCATGTTCCGTGCCATCGCCTTCGCCTGGGCCCTCGCCTGCGCCCTGCTGCTGAGCCTGCCGACCCGCGCCGCCGTGTCGGATCCCGTCGTCTCGCCGCGCGCCACCGTCACCCTGCTGACCGATCGCGCCGCCATCGCGCCGGGCGAGAGCTTCCGCGGCCTGCTGCACATCCGCATGGCCGAGGGCTGGCACACCTATTGGCGCAACGCCGGCGACGCCGGGGCCGCGCCGGTGCTGGAGTTCGACCTGCCCGAGGGCTGGCAGGCCGGCCCGTTCGACTTCCCCACGCCGCAGCGCATCCCCTTCGGCCCGCTGATGAATTTCGGCTACACCGGCGAGGTCGCGCTGCCCTTCACCCTGACCGCCCCCGCCACGCTGCGCCCCGGCGAGGCGGTGCAATTGCGCGCCGAGGGCACCTGGCTGGTCTGCGCCGACATCTGCATCCCCGAGGATGGCGCCTTCAGCCTGACCCTGCCGGTCGAGGCCGGCCCGCGCCCGGCCAACCTCCAGGCCTTCCTGGCGGCGCAATCCACGCTGCCCCGCCCCGCCCCCTTCACCGCACGCTTCGCGCGCGAGGGCGCGCGCGCGGCGCTGAGCGTGGAGGCAGCCGAGATCACCCAGGCCGCGCTGCGCGGGGCCGAGTTCTTCCCCTTTGCGCAGGACCTGATCCCCAACCCCGCACCGCAGCCACTGGCGTGGCGGGAAAGCGGCTTCAGCCTGGGCCTCGCGGCCACCGACGGCCCCTGGCCCGAGCGGCTGGAGGGGGTGCTGGTGCTGACCGATGCGGCCGGGGTGCGCAGCGGCTACACGCTGAGCGCCCTGCCCGGCGGCCCGCTGCCGAGCACCCTCGCCTCCCCGGGGCTGCCGCTGTGGCAGATCCTGGCCTTCGCCCTGCTGGGCGGGCTGATCCTGAACCTGATGCCCTGCGTCTTCCCGGTGCTGGCGATGAAGGCCATGGCGCTGGCGCGGCTGTCGGGCGCCGAGCGCGGCGCAATCCGGGCCGAGGCGCTGTTCTACACGCTGGGCGTGCTGGTGAGCTTCCTGGCCATCGCGGGGCTGATGCTGGGGCTGCGCGCGGCCGGGGCGGCGGCGGGCTGGGGCTTCCAGTTCACCTGGCCGGCCTTCGTGGCGGGCATGGCCTGGCTGATGCTCGCGGTGGGGCTGAACCTGTCGGGCGTGTTCCACATCCGCGGGCCGGTGCTGGCGGGCGGGCATGCCGGCAGCTTCGGGACCGGGGTGCTGGCGGTGCTGGTCGCCACCCCTTGCACCGCCCCCTTCATGGCCACCGCCATCGGCGCGGCGCTGACGCTGCCGCCGGCCGCGGTGCTGGGCGTCTTCGCCGCACTCGGGCTCGGCATGGCGCTGCCCTATGCGGCGCTGGGGGTGGCACCCGGCCTCGCGCGCGCCCTGCCGCGGCCCGGCGCCTGGATGGAGCGGCTCAAGCAGTTCCTGGCCTTCCCCATGTATGCCGCGGCGGCCTGGCTGGTCTGGGTGCTGGCGCAGCAGGCCGGGCCGGACGGGGTGCTGCTGGTGCTGGGCGGCGGGGTGCTGGTGGGGCTCGCCGGCTGGGCCTATGGCGCGGCGCAGGCCAGCGCACGGGGCACGGGACGGCTGGGGCGTGCCACCGCGATCGTCTCGCTGGCCGGAGCGCTG
>SKWC01000423.1 GCA_007129145.1 Rubritepida sp. | reverse complement strand
CTCGGGTGAGAGGATGGACGGGACGGCGGAAACCATCCTCGGGAGGGCGGCTGGACAAGCCGGTCGTTTCACAAGCCTAGCCAATGGATGGGCCGGATGGAAACCCCGGCCTTGCGCGTCAGCCCGCCAGGGTGATCCAGACGGGCGCGTGGTCGGAGGGAGATTCTTCGGCGCGGGCGGCGGTGTCCACGCCGCTTCCCTCCAGCCGCTCGGCCAGTTCCGGGCTCAGCAGTGCGTGGTCGATGCGCAGGCCGCGGTTCTGCTCGAAGGCCGAACCGTAGTCCCAGTAGGTGAAGGGCGGCTCCTCGGGGTGGAGCGCCAGCAGCGCGTCGGTCAGGCCCAGGTGGGTCAGCGCCCGCCAGCGCGCGCGCGTCTGCGGGTGCACCAGCGCGTCCTCGGGCGGCAGGGCGCCGGGGGCGAGGTCCGCATCGGTGGGGCAGACGTTGAAATCGCCCAGGATGGCCAGCGGCGCGAAGGCATCGAGTTGCGCCGCCGCCCATGCCCGCAGCCGCTCCATCCAGCGCCATTTGTAGGCCAGCCCCTCGGCGCCGCCGGAATTGCCGTTGGGCAGATACAGCCCGGCCACCGTGATGCCGCGCCAGGCAACCGCCAGGAAGCGCGCCTGCTCGTCTTCATCCTCGCCCGGCAGGCGGTCGGCCAGGAGTTCGGATTCGCCCCGCGTCAGGATGGCGACGCCGTTGCGCCCGCCCTTCTGGCCCAGCACATGCCGCGCGTAACCCGCACCTTGCAGTTCGAGGGCGGGGAATTCCTCGGTGCGGCACTTGAGTTCCTGAAGCACCACGAGGTCCGGCGCCTCGCGGTCGAGAAAGCGAAGCAGGTTCGGCGCGCGCTTGCGCACCGAGTTCACGTTGAAGCTGGCGAGTTTCAAGGCTGCCTGGGGATCGTCAGGCCACGGCGAAGCTGGTGCCGCAGCCGCAGCCGCTGACCGCCTGCGGGTTGCGCACCACGAAATGCGCGCCGATCAGCGCCTCGTTCCAGTGCAGCTCGGCCCCGCCCAGGAAGTCGAGCGAGACGGAATCCACGAAGACCCGCACGCCCTCGACATCGATGACGAGGTCGTCCTCGGCGGCGGTGTCCTCCAGGTCGAAGCCGTATTGCATGCCGGAGCAGCCGCCGGCCGAGACGCTGACGCGCAGACCCGCGCCAGGGCGGCCCTGGCGCGCGGCGATGGCGGCGATCTCCTCGGCGGCGCGGGGCGTGACCGAAAAGCGGCGGTCGGGGGTGGCGCCATCGGGCATGGCAATCTCCTTCACCCGATCAATGTAGCCCCGGCAGGGCGGCATTTCCACCGCAGGCTGCGTCATTGCGGACTTCCGCGGCGCGGGCGCGCCCTGATAGGCAAGCGCATGGACGCGATTCCCGCCACCAAGGCCCGCCATGCCGTGCTGCAATCGCGCGGCCGCCTGCACGCCGAGCCCGAGGACGCCACGCGCAGCCCCTGGCAGCGCGACCGCGACCGCATCATCCACTCGCGCGCCTTCCGGCGGCTGCAATACAAGACGCAGGTCTTCGTCTTCCATGAGGGCGACCACTTCCGCACCCGGCTGACGCATAGCCTGGAGGTGGCGCAGATCGCGCGCAGCCTGGCGCGGCGGCTGCGGCTGGACGAGGATTTGGCCGAGGCGCTGGCGCTGGCGCATGATTTGGGCCACCCGCCCTTCGGCCATGCCGGCGAGGAGGCGCTGAACGGCGCGATGCGCCCGCATGGCGGCTTCGACCACAACGCGCAGAGCCTGAAGCAGGTGACGCTGCTGGAGCGCCGCTATGCCGGCTTCGACGGGCTGAACCTGACCTGGGAGACGCTGGAGGGGCTCGCCAAGCACAATGGCCCGGTGGTGCGGCCCGCGCCCTATCTCGCGGCCTACACGGCGGGCCATGACCTCGAATTGCGCAGCCATGCCAGCGCCGAGGCGCAGGTGGCCGCGCTGGCCGACGACATCGCCTACAACAACCACGACCTGGAGGATGGGCTGCGCGCGCGGCTGTTCTCGGTGGAGGAGGTGGCCGCGCTGTCCCTGCCCGGCCGGGCGCTGGAGCAGGCGCGCGCCGCCCATCCCGGCCTGCCGCCCGACCGCACCGCGCCCGAGATGGTGCGCCGCGTGATCGCGGCGATGATCCAGGATGTGGTGGGCGAGGCCGAGCGGCGCCTCGCGCTGCTCAACCCCGCCAGCGTGGACGACATCCGCGCCGCCGCCGAGCCGGTGGTCGCCTTCAGCGTTCCGATGCGCGCCGCCAATGCCGAGATGCGCGACTTCCTGTTCGAGCGGATGTACCGGCATTTCCGGGTGAACCGCGCCACCCAGAAATCCAAGCGCGTGGTGCAGACGCTGTTCCAGCTGCTGCACGGCGGGCCGCAGATGCTGCCCGACGCATGGCGCGCCCGGGCGGGCGAGGCCGGGACCCCGGCCGCCGCCGCGGTGGTGTGCGACTACATCGCCGGCATGACCGACCGCTTCGCGCTGGAGGAGTTCCGCCGCCTCACCGACCCGCATGTGGGCGGGTGATCAGAGGCGCCCTTCCTCCTTCAGCACCTGCTCGGCCATGCGCAGCGCGTCGATCGCGGCGGGGAAGCCGCAATAGGCGACGGCATGGGTGAAGACCTCGCTGATCTCCTCGGGCGTGCAGCCGTTGTTGAGGGCGGCGACCAGGTGGACGCGCAGCTCATGCGGGTGGTTCAGCGCGCACAGCATCCCCAGCGTGACCAGGCTGCGCTGCTTGCGGTCGAGGTGCGGGCGGGTCCAGAGGGTGGCATAGGCCATTTCCTCCGACAGGGCGCGGATGGCCTGGTTGAAGGGGGTGGTGGTGGTGTCGCGCGCCTCGGTGTAGGGCGCGCCCAGGATTTCGCGCATTTCCTTGCGGCCGCGCTCGCGCAGCACGGCATGGGCCTGTTTCTCGTCCATCATTGTCCTCCCTCGGGGTCCGGCCGCCCGCGGCGCATCCGCCCGCGGGAGAGTTCCGCCACCACACCATGCAGCGTGCGGAGTTCCTGTTCGGTCACCTCGCCCCGGCCGAACCAGTGGCGCAGGTTGCGCAGCATGCCGGGGCGCTTCGCATCGTTGCGCAGGAAGCCGCAGGCATCCAGCTCCGCGATCAGGTGGCCCATGAAATTCTCCAGATCGCCCTTGGAGGCGACCTGGGTGCGGTGGGTCTGCAACTGGCGCGGCGGGGTGGCGTCGGCGGCCTGCCACCACTCATAGGCCATGATGAGCACGGCCTGCGCGAGGTTCAGCGAGGCGAATTCCGGGTTCACCGCATAGCGCACGAGGCTGTCGGCGCGGGCGAGGTCCTCGGCCTCCAGCCCCGCGCGCTCGGGGCCGAAGAGGATGGCGCAGCGCAGGTCGCGGCTGGTGGCCTCGCGCAGGGTCTCGGCGGCGGCGCGGGCGGTCAGCACCGGGGTGATGACGTGGCGCGGGCGCGGGCAGGTGGCCAGCACGCGATGGCAGTCCGCGATGGCGTGGTCCACATCGGGGTGCAGGGTGGCGGCATCGAGGATGCGGTCGGCCCCGCTGGAGGCGGCCCAGGCGCGTTGCTGCGGCCAGCCGTCGCGCGGGGCGACGATGCGCAGGTGGAACAGCCCGCCATTGGCCATGGCGCGGGCGGTGGTGCCGATGTTCTCGGCCAGCTGCGGGCGGACCAGCACCACGATGGGGGATTCGCCTGGCGGCGGGGTGAGGGGCGCCGCACCTTCCTCGCGCATGGGTCAGGCGCGGCGCCAGCTGGTGCCGGAGGGCCCGTCCTCCAGGATCACGCCCTGGGCCTTGAGGTCGTCGCGGATGCGGTCGGCCTCGGCCCAGTTCTTCGCGGCACGCGCGGCGAGGCGGGCGGCGATGGCGGCTTCGATGGAGGTATTCGTCGCGGCGACAGCTGCTGTCGCGCGGCCCGTCCCTGTCGCATGGCCGGAGGCTTCGTGCATGCGTCCGGCGCCTTGAAGCCACCCTTTCGCATCGCCCTGGCCGATGCCCAGGACCTCGGCCGCCTTCCGGAAGGCCGTGGCGGCGGCACCCGGCGGCGGTTCGGCGCCGAGCCCGATGCGGGACAGGACCACCGCGGCCGAGCCCCCCACGGTCAGGGCGTTCTCCAGCGTGCGGAGGTCGCGCAGCCGGGCGAGCGCGAGTGGCGTGTTCAGATCATCCGCCAGCGGGGCCAAAACCCAATCCACCAACTGCCTGATGACCGGGCTGTCCCGATCGGGAGGCTCGGGCGCACGCTTGAGCATGGCGTAATGCCCGTCCAGCTCCGCCTTGCATTCCTCCAGCGCGTCAAAGGAGAAATCCAGCGCCGCGCGGTAATGCGTGCGCAGCAGCAGCAGGCGGAAGGCTTCCCCGGCCCAGGGGCCGCGCGCCAGGATGTCGCGCACGGTCAGGAAGTTGCCGAGCGACTTCGACATCTTCTCGCCATCCACCAGTAGCATGCCGTTGTGCAGCCAGGTGTGGGCCATGAAGGGCGTGCCGAAGGCGGCGCGGCTTTGCGCCACCTCGTTCTCATGGTGCGGGAACAGCAGGTCATGGCCGCCGCCATGGATGTCGAAACTCTCGCCGAGGTGGCGCCAGGACATGGCGGAGCATTCGATGTGCCAGCCCGGCCGGCCGCGGCCCCAGGGGCTGTCCCAGCCGGGGGTGTCGGCGTCGCTGGGCTTCCACAGCACGAAGTCGCCGGGGCTTTCCTTGTAGGCGGCCACCTCGACGCGCGCGCCGGCCAGCAGCTCATCGGGGCTGCGGCCCGAGAGCTTCCCGTAGTCGGGGAAGCTGGCCACGCGGAACAGCACATGGCCCTCCGCGGCATAGGCGTGGCCGCGGGCGATCAGCCGTTCGATCAGCGCGATCATCTCCCGGATGTGGCCGGTGGCGGTGGGCTCCACATCGGGGGGCAGGCAGCCCAGCGCGGCCATGTCGCGGTGGAAATCGGCGGTGGTGCGGCTGGTGATGGCGGCTATGGGCTCGCCGGTCTCGCGGGCGCGGGCGTTGATCTTGTCGTCCACGTCCGTGATGTTCCGCACATATGTGATGCGCGGGTAGATGCGCCGCAGCAGCCGCGCCAGCACGTCGAACACCACCACGGGGCGCGCGTTGCCCAGATGCGCCAGGTCATAGACGGTGGGGCCGCAGACGTAGAGGCGCACATGGCCGGGATCGAGCGGGGTGAAGTCCTCGACGCGGCGGGTCAGGGAGTTGTGGAAGCGCAGCTTCATGGGTGCAGACGCTCCAGCGCGCGCGCGCGGCCGATCAGCGGCAGCAGGGCGCGCATGTCGGGGCCCTGGTCCTCGCCGGTCAGCGCGCGGCGCAGCGGCAGGAACAGCCCCTTGCCCTTGCGGCCGCTGATGGCCTTGAGAGCATCGGTCCAGGCGGTCCAGGTCGTGTCGTCCCAGG
>SKWC01000072.1 GCA_007129145.1 Rubritepida sp. | reverse complement strand
CGCGCCCCGCGCTCGGCCGCAGCCCGACCACGCCCGAGAAGGCGGCGGGAACCCGCAGGCTGCCGGCAAGATCGCCGCCCGTCGCCGCCATGCACCCGCCCGCGGCCAGCATCGCCACCGCACCCGATCCGCCCGGGGTCCGTGCGCCGTCCCAGGGGTTGCGGGTGGCGCCGTGCAGGTCGTTCTCGCAGGCGGCGCCGGCGCCGAACTCGGGCACGTTGGACTTGCCGAGGATGACCGCCCCGGCACGGCGCAGCGCCGCCACAACCGGATCGTCCCGCGCTTCGGGCGCGGCATCGGCGAAGGCGGGGCAGCCGAAGCGGGTGGGCAGGCCGGCCGCATGCACCAGGTCATGCACCAGCACGGGCAGGCCCGACAGCGGCAGCGCCCGCGCCCGTTGCGTCGCATCGCAGCGCGCGGCGGCTTCCAGCGCAGCCTCGGCGTCCAAGGCGACCACGGCGTTGAGCGCGGGGTTGACCGCCTGCAGCCGGGCCAGCGCGGCCCTGACCAGCTCGACGGCGCCGAGTTCCCCACGATGCCGCAGCCGCATGGCCTGCGCGGCGCCAAGCCGCCATGGCTCGGCGTGGCTCATGCGCGCCCGGCCGGCCGCGCTGGGCGTCGCCTGTCGTGACCCACGGCGCCGGAATGGTCCATGGGCGGGAGGGTGGCAGCCGGCGCGGATGAGGACAACCGGCCGCGGCATCGTGGAAACTGCGGATGCGCCAGGCGGCGAAGCCGGTGCTAGCCTTCCCGCGACGCCGCGGGATCGCGGTCGCAGCCCCGGAGAACATGTCCATGATGCTCGGATTTCCTCGCCGCCAGACTGCCCTGGCCATGCTGGGCCTTGCCGGATCCGCCAGCGGCGCCGCGGCGCAGGCCGCCTACCCGTCGCGGCAGGTGCGGGTCATCGTGCCCTTCGCGCCGGGCGGCACCACCGACATCATCGCGCGCATCCTGGCCGGCCACCTGCAGGAACGGCTGGGCCAGCCCTTCGTCGTGGACAACCGGCCCGGCGCGGGCGCGACGCTCGGCTCGCAGATGGCGGCGGAGGCGGCGGCGGATGGGTACACGCTGCTGATCTCCAACTCCGCCTCGCATGGGGTGGGGCCGGCGCTGTACCGGAACATCCGCTACAACCCACTTGAGGATTTCACCCACATCGTGCTGTTCGCCACCACGCCCCAGGTGCTGGTGAGCGACCCGAACTGGCGCGGGGTGGGCAGCGTCGCCGACCTGGTCCGCGTGGGCCGCACCGCCAGTGGCGGGCTGAATGTCGCAACCGCCGGCGTGGGGTCCACCGGGCACATGATGGCGCTGCGCTTCGGGCTGGAGGCCGGCATCCAGATGAACCCCGTGCCCTATCGTGGCTCCGGGCCGGCGCTGGCCGACATCATGGGCGGGAATGTGGGCTTCATGTTCGACAGCCTCGCCTCCTCCATCGAGCATGTGCGCAGCGGGCGGCTGCGGGCGCTGGCGGTGATCGACCCCGAGCGCAGCGCCTTCCTGCCCGATGTGCCGACCTTGGCGGAGGCGGGTTTTCCGGGCCTCGTGTCCTATTCCTGGTTCGGCCTGTCCGGCCCGCGCGGCCTGCCCGCGCCCGTGGTGGCGCTGTTGAACCGCGAGATCCGCGCGATCCTGCAGCTGCCCGACGTGCAGGAGCGCTACCGGCGCCTGACCGCCGGTGCCCCGGACACCACGCCCGAGGAATATGCGGAGTTCATGCGCCGTGAACTCGCGGTCTGGGCCGAGGTGGTGCGGGCGACCGGCGCGACGCTCGATTGAGCGCGGTGGACAAGGTCACGCCGCCGCCGGGCGGCCTGCGCGTGCCGGCGGAACTGCTCCAGCGGCAGATGCTGGCCATCCTCACCGCCTGGGGCATGCCGCCTGCGCGGGCGCGGACCGCCGCCGATGTGCTGCTCTATGCCGATCTGCACGGCATCGACAGCCATGGCCTGTCCATGCTGCCGGTCTATGACGGCTATCGTCGGCGCGGCGAGATCCGGCTGGACGCGCCCGAGCCGACCATCCAGGACTGCGGCCCCGCGGCGGTGCTGCTGGACGCGCATCACGCCCTGGGGCACGCGCCGGGCGTGATGGCCATGGAATGCGCGATGGCGCGCGCCGGGTCGGTCGGCGTGGGCCTCGCGCTGGTGCGGGCCTCGGCGCATTTCGGCGCCGCGGGCTTCTACACGCGCCTGGCGGCGGAGCACGGGATGCTGGGCTTCGCCTGCACCACCTCGCCATCGCCGCGCACGGCCCCCACCCTTGGGGCGGCGGCGGTGCTCGGCACGAATCCGCTCGCCTTCGCGGCACCCGGCCGGGCGGGGACGGGTTTCGCGCTGGACATGGCGACGACCACCGTGGCCTTCGGCAAGATCCGCAACGCCGCCAGCGAGGGCCGCACGCTGCCGCCGGGGTGGGGGACGGACCGGCACGGCCGCCCCAGCCTGGACCCACGCGAGGTGATGGAGCACGGCTTCCTCACCCCGCTCGGCGGCACGGCCGAGGGAAGCAGCCACAAGGGCTATGGCCTCGCCGTGATGGTGGACATCCTGGCCGGGGCGCTGAGCGGCGCCATGCCGAGGGCAGGGCAGGGACCGGAGCGCAACAGCGGGCATTTCTTCCTCGCCATCGATCCCGGCATCTTCGGCCCGCGCGAGGCCTTCGGCGAGGCTGTCGAGGGTCTCTGCGCCAGGCTGCGCGCGACCACGCCGGCCGACCCCGGAACCCCCGTGCTGGTGGCGGGAGACCCGGAGCGCGCCGAGGCGGAGCGGCGCCGCGCCGGCGGCATTCCGGTCGGCGCGGGCCTCATGCGGCAGGTCCGGGCGCTGGCGGACGAGGCTGGCGCGGGCTGGCACCTCGGCTGAGCCATCCTGCGGGTGGGCCAGGCGTCGGGGGTGCCCACCGCCGCGCGCCTGCGGCCCGGCAGGGTGATCAGGGGTCAATCACCGCCGCCACCGGCCGGCGCAGCGAGCGCGGCATGGGTGGCGCATGGCCGAAGCGCAGCAGCATGTCGGGGCGCCGGTCGCCGAGGCCGAGCAGGGACTGCAGCTGCGCGCGCGTTGCGGCCACCTCGACGGGCTGGTTCAGATGGGCATGGCGGATGCCCAGCGCCGTCGCCTGCAGGGCGAAGCGCTGGCAGCTGCGGCCTGCCTGGACCCAATGCGCCGCATCGTTTCGGGCGGAGTGGATGACCGCGAGGCCCGCCGAAGACCGCAGCTGCCGCGCGTAGCGGTCGTTCTCGGCCGCCACGTTGAAGAAGCGGTCGAACATGAAGCGGCCCAGGAAGCCGGGCAGGGACGGGTTGCCGGAGGCCGCCGAATGCAGACCGTCGCCGGCCGCGATCGCGGCGCGGGCGTTGAAGCGCAGCCAGGACTTCAGCTCCGCGGCGAAGGCTGGGTTGGCGACCTGCGCGGCATTGGCGGCCAGGACCAGTTCCAGCACCTGCGCGATCCGGGCCGGGTCGGTGATCAGCATCACCTCGGCACCATCGATCCGCGCGGCGGCTTCCAGCGCCGCGAGATCGGCCGCCGGCACGGCGCGGCCATCGTAGATGGAGCGGGTGCATTGGCGCTCCAGGATCGCATGGAACAGCGGGTCAGGGGCGCCGTCCCGTCCCAGCGCGACGGTCACTCGGCCATGCCCTTCGGGCATGAAATCCAGCATCGCGGACCGCCCCGCGGCACCGGCCGCCAGCGCCAGATTCTCGGCCGCGCAGCCCATCGAGGCGTAGAGATGGTGATCGTCGGGATCGGCGACCGGCAGGGCGCGGCCGAGGTCGGGCAGGATCGCCACTCCTTCCGCCGTCCTGCGGAACCGCCAGGCCTGCGCGTTGTGGCTGTTGGCCGCGAGGGTGGCGTAGTGGACGAGCCCTTCGAAGGTCGCCGGGTCGCGCGGCGACCAGAGGGCGGCGGCGACGGCGGCATGGCCGGGGCCTCGGGTCAGCATGACGCCTCCTGACGGGCTGGAAGCATGAGCGCAGCGCCGGTCAAGGGCAGGAAACGACGGCGGCGCATGCGCGGCTGTCCGGTGATGGACGCCGGCGTCACGATACAGCAGTCGGCAAGCGTTCGCCGCTTCAATCGCCAAAGGAAAAGGCCCTGAGATCAGGAGATCCCAGGGCCTTCGATGGATCTGACGGAAGGGCGGGTCAGGCCTTCAGGCGTGCCGCCCTGAACCGCCCGGCGGCGGGGGGGATCACTCCCCCGCGAGGCGGGTCGCCACCAGCGGCGCGCCCAGCCGCATCATGGCGTTCACATCCTTGGCACCGGCCAGCCCCAGCACGGCGTCGGCCAGCTGGGTGGCGCGCTCGGCGCCCAGCACGCTGTCGGCCAGGCCATGGAACTTGGCGCGCAGCTCGGCCTCGGTCAGGAAGTTGGTGGGCTCCCCCTTGGGCACCACGACCATCTTCGTGAACTCCTGGCCGCGGGCGCGGACGGTGATCCTGCCCGACATGTTGATCGGGAACTCGGCCTGCACCTCGGGGTCCTCGACGCAGGTGACCTTGGGCATCAGGGCGCGCAGCACCGGCTCATCCATGCGGGCGTAGCTGTCCCAGCCGAAATGGCCGAAGGCGAGCGCACAGGAGACCACGAAGGGCCCGCTGAACTGGCCGTCCACCACATTCTGCGGGCGCTGCTTGTATTCGAGCGGCGCACCCACCAGCAGCATGCCCTTGTTGGGCAGGCCCATGGTGACGGCCTCGATCTCCTCGGGCTTCAGCCCGTGCTCGGCGCGCAGCGCGAGCGCGGCATCCACGCTGGCATGGCCGTAGCGGCAGGAGGGGTAGGGCTTCACCGCCGTCTCCATCAGCTCGAACTCGCCGCCCAGGTTGCGGATGGCGCGCTCGGGGATGGGGTTGGGGGCATAGGCGCGCAGGAAGCCGGCCTTGCCCTCCATGGCCTGTGCGGCGCCGCGGAAGCCCTCGCGGGCCAGGAGTGCGGCGGAGAGGCCCGCCATCGCGGCCCAGCCCACCTGCCAGCGCTTGGTCCAGGCGCCATTGGCGAGGAATTGCAGGCTGCCCGCGGCCTGGCTGAGCACGATGCCGAAGGCGTCGGTGATCTGCGCCTCGGAGAGGCCCATCACCCGCGCGGCGGCGGCCGCGCCGCCGAAGGCGCCGCAGGTGGCGGTGGGGTGGTAGCCGCGGTCGTAGTGGTCGCCGGCGGGCAGCGCCACGGCCAGGCGGTTGGTCACCTCATAGCCCGCCACGATGGCGGCGATCACATCGGCGCCCGAGGCGCCGCACATCTCGGCCGCGGCGAGCGCGGCGGGGATCACCGGCGCGCCCGGGTGCAGGCTGCCGGCGGCATGGGTGTCGTCGAAGTCCAGGCTGTGGGCGAAGGCGCCGTTCAGCAGCGCGGCGCCGGCCGGCGCCCAGCGCGCGGCCTCGCCGAAGACGGCGGCCTGGCCCTGGCCGAGGCCCATGGCG
>SKWC01000364.1 GCA_007129145.1 Rubritepida sp. | reverse complement strand
GCCGTGACCTCGATGACGCGCAGCGCCGCCACCGCCGCAGCCTCGGCCAGCACCGCGCGAGAGAGGCTCATGACCGTCACCGGCGCCCGCAGCACCTCAGCGCGGCGGATGCCGTAGAGCAGCCCATGCGCCGACCAGCGCACCGCGAGATCGGCCGTGGCGAAGCCCGCGTGGTCCAGCGCCTCATGGCCCTCGTCGCCGGCATCGGCGGGGCGGGTGATGACGCGGCGCGCGAAGTGGAAGCGCGCATCGCCCGCCAGCGCCGCCCGCGCCCCGGCCAGCAGCGTGTCCTTCCCCGCGCCGGATGGTCCCACAACCGCCACCCACATCGCCCGCTCCTCACCAACATTGACGGATCGTCCTGCGCGGGTCCCTATCCAATGCTCGTCCAGGAGGCCAGAGATGTTCACCACCCGCCCCGAGATCGCCGCAACCTTCGGCGCCGTCGCATCCACCCATTGGATCGCCTCCCAGGTCGGGATGAGCGTGCTGGAGCGCGGCGGCAACGCCTTCGACGCCGCGGCCGCCGCCGGCTTCACCCTGCAGATCGTCGAGCCCCATCTGAACGGCCCGGGCGGGGACTGCCCCATCATCCTGCACAGCGCCACCACCGGCACCCAGCAGGTGATCTGCGGCCAGGGCCCGGCGCCGGCGGGGCTGAGTGTCGCGCATGTGAAGGGGCACCTCGGCCTCGACATGATGCCCGGAACCGGGCTGCTGGCCGCCCCCATCCCCGGCGCCTTCGACGCCTGGGCGCGCATGCTGCAGGAGCACGGCACCTGGCGGCTGCGCGACGTGCTGGAATACGCCATCGGCTATGCCGCGCGCGGCGCGCATATGGTGCCGCGCGTGATCCAGACGCTGGCCACCGTCACGCCGCTGTTCCAGCAGGAGTGGAAGACCTCGGCCGCGCTGTGGCTGCGCGACGGCGGGCCGCAGGCGGGCAAGCTGTGGCGCAACCCGACCCTGGCCGAGACCTATGCGCGGGTGGTGCGCGAGGCCGAGGCCCCCGGCCGCAGCCGCGAACAGGAGATCGAGGCCGCGCGCGACGCCTGGTATGGCGGCTTCGTCGCGGAGGCCGTCGACCGCTTCGTGAAGACCCCGCACATGGACACCTCGGGCGAGCGCCATGCCGGGGTGATCACCGGCCAGGACCTGGCGGGCTGGCGCGCCGGGGTGGAGGCGCCGCTGGCCGGCGGCTTCATGGGCCACACCGTCCTGAAATGCGGCCCCTGGAGCCAGGGCCCCACCATGCTGCAGACGCTGGCGCTGCTGGACGGCATGGACCTCGCGGGCATGGACCCGGTGGGGGCGCAGTTCGTCCATGTGGTGGCCGAGGCCATGAAGCTCGCCTTCGCGGACCGCGAGGCCTTCTACGGCGACCCCGGTTTCACCGATGTGCCGATGCAGGCGCTGCTCTCGGCGGAATACACGGCCCAGCGCCGCGCGCTGATCGGCGAGCAGGCCTCCATGGAGTTCCGCCCCGGCAGCCCGGGCGGCCGCGCGCCGGTGGGCGTGGACTATGAGGCCGCGGTGCGCCGCGCGCGGGAGATGAAGGCCGCCGCCGGAACGGGTGAGCCCACCGTCTCGCGCCTGGGCGCCTCGGGCGGGGACACCTGCCATGTGGATGTGATCGACCGCTGGGGGAACATGGTCAGCGCGACACCCAGCGCGGGCTGGCTGCAATCCTCGCCGGCCATTCCGGAACTCGGTTTCTGCCTGGGCTCGCGCTGCCAGATGTTCTGGCTGGACGAGTCGCTGCCCAATGGCCTCAAGCCCGGCAAGCGGCCGCGCACCACCCTCTCGCCCGCCATGGTGCTGCGCGAGGGCAAGGCCTGGATGGCCTTCGGCACCCCGGGCGGCGAGCAGCAGGACCAGTGGCAGCCCATCATGCTGGCGCGGATGCTGGCGCATGGCATGGGCATCCAGGAGGCGATCGACACCCCCGCCTTCCATTCCGAGCATTGGGTCAGCAGCTTCTGGCCGCGCGGCGCGCAGCCCGGCAAGCTGGTGATCGAGGGCCGCTTCGCCCCCGAGGTGGCCGAGGAGCTCAAGGCGCGCGGCCACCGGCTGGAGGTGGGCGGCGATTGGAGCGAGGGCCGCCTGACCGGCGCGCGGCTGGAGCCGGACGGGCAGATCTTCGCCGGCGCCAACCCGCGCGGGATGCAGGGCTACGCGGTGGGGCGCTGAGGGGCACGGCGCCGGCCTTTCGCCGGCCGGCGCCGCGCCGCGTCACAGCTTGCGCTGCTGCCCCGCCAGGTAGGTGCGGTTGTGCGTCGGCGTGATCAGCACCTCGTTCAGGCAGACATGCGCCGGCGTGGTCGCGATGAAGGCGATCAGCCGCCCGCAATCCTCGGGCTGCACCATCTTCGCCAGCGCCTCCTCGCTGAGCTTGTTGGGGCGCTTGTCCATGATGGGCGTGCGGACCTCGCCGGGGCACATCACGGTGCTGCGGATGCCGTGGCCGCATTCCTCCATGTTGATGCTGTGGCTCATGGCCACCACGCCATGCTTGCAGGCGGTGTAGGCGGGACCCGAGAGGGAGCTGACGAAGCGCCCCGCCATGGAGGCGGTGTGGATCATCAGCCCGTCCTGCTGCTCGCGCATGATGGGCAGCACCGCCACCACGCCGTTGAAGGCGGACATGAGGTTGCCGTCCACGACCTCCTTCACGCCCGCGGCGGTCAGCCGCGCCCAGGCGCGGCCCTCGATGTTCAGCCCGGCGTTGTTCACCAGGATGTCGAGCCGCCCCAGCGTCGCCTTGATCCAGTCCGCCGCCGCCTGCACCGCCGCGCCATCGGCCATGTCCACCGGCTTCACATGCGCCGTCCCGCCCTTGGCCGCGATCGCCTGCGCCACGGCCTCCAGCTTCGACGCGGTGCGGCCCGTCAGCACCACGGTCGCGCCCAGCTCGGCCAGCGCATGCGCCCCCGCCTCGCCGATGCCGGTGCCCGCCCCGGTCACCCAGGCCACCTTGCCCGTCAGTTGCGCCATGCGTTCCTCCTGTTTCGGTTGGTTCCGCGGGCAGGCTAGCCCCGGCCGCGCCGCTTGTCCCTCCCGCCTTGTCCAGCATGGGGTGGCCATGCTTGGCTTTTCGCCAACAACCGCCGCAGGGAGGCCAGCGCCATGGCGTCGTTCCGAATCTTCACCCCCGCCGGGCCGGGGGTGCCGCCCGGCGGCGACTATGCGCTTGAGAAGGAAGCCCTGGCCGGGCTGGACGCCGAGATCGTCGAGGCGCCCTCGGACCCCGCCGGCTTCATCGCCGCGGCGGGGCGCGAGGCGGATGCGGTCTATGCCAGGGGGATGCGCTTCACCGCCGAGGTGATCAACGCGCTGGAGAAGTGCCGCGTCATCACGCTGGGTTCGGTGGGCGTGGACAGCGTGGATGTGAAGGCCGCGACCGCCCGCGGCATGCCCGTCACCAACGTGCCCGACACCTTCATCGAGGAGGTGGCGGACCACGCCATGATGCTGCTGCTGGCCAGTTTCCGCCGCTGCATCGAGCAGGACCGCATGGTGCGCGAGCACCGCTGGCGCGAAGGCCGCCCCGCCCTGCTGAAGATCCCGCGCCTGATGGGCCAGACGCTGGGCTTCATCAGCTTCGGCCGCGTCGCGCGGGCGGTGGCGCGGCGCGCGAAGCCCTTCGGCCTGCACATGATCGCCTACGATCCCTTCCTGGACGAGACCCAGATGATCGAGCAGGGGGTGATGCCCGCCACGCTGGATGAGGTGATGGCGCGCTCGGACTTCGTGTCCATGCACGCCCCGGCGCGGCCCGAATGCAACCACATGCTGACCGAGCGCCACTTCCGGCTGATGAAGCCCTCCGCCATCTTCATCAACACCGGCCGCGGCCCCACGGTGGACGAGGCCGCGCTGATCAAGGCGCTGCAGGAGGGCTGGCTCGCCTATGCCGGCCTGGATGTGCTGGAGGTCGAGCCGCCGAGCCACAACAACCCGCTGCTTTCGATGGAGAACGTGATCCTCTCGGCGCATACGGCATCCGCCAGCGCGCGATTCGACGAGGGGCGCAAGCGCCGCGTCGGCCAGGAACTCGCGCTGGTGGCGCAGGGGAAATGGCCGATGAGCTGCGTGAACCCCGCGGTGCTGCAGGACACCAAGCTGCAACGCTGGCAACCGGTGGGCATGGGGCGCGGGCCGAACAGCTAGGAGCCTGCCCTTATCTTGTGCCGGGCGCTCCCGGCCATATCCTCGCGGCAACAACCGCGCCGGAGCGCCCCGCATGACCCGTCCCTTCCACCTCGGCTGGTTCCTCGCCAATGGCTATGGCGTGCATGGCTGGAACCAGGCCTGGGGCGGGCGGACGGCGCGGGACTGGACCAGCCCGGCGTTGCAGATCGACCTGGCCCGCGCGCTGGAGCGCGCCTGCTTCGACTTCCTGCTGCTCGAGGATTCGCTCTTCGTCCCGGACAACTACGGCGGCGCGCGCGATGTGTATCTGCGCCGGGCGCAGCGCGTGCCGAAGAACGACCCGCTGCCGCTGGTGCCGCTGATCGCGCAGGCAACGCGGCACCTCGGCATCGTGCCCACCATCTCGACCAGCTTCTACCCGCCCTATCTGCTGGCGCGGCTGATCGCGACGCTGGACCTGCTGTCAGAGGGTCGGGTGGGGTGCAATTTCGTCACCTCCACCGCGCAGCGCGCGGCCGAGAACTTCGGCCTGAAGGAGCATCTGGACCACGACCTGCGCTACGACATGGCCGATGAATTCGTGGCCCTGGTGCGCCGGCTGTGGGATTCCTGGGAGGAGGACGCGCTGGTCATGGACGAGGCCGCGGGCGTCTTCACCGACCCTTCCAAGGTGCATGAGGTGAATTTCGAGGGCCGCTTCCACGCCTCGCGCGGACCGCTCAACACCGCCCGCCCGCCGCAGGGGCAGCCGGTGCTGGTGCAGGCGGGCAGTTCGCCCAAGGGGCGGGACTTCGCCGCGCGCCACATGGATGTGGTGCTGGGCGCGGCCAACAGCCTGGAGCGGATGAAATCCTTCCGCGAGGATGTGCGCCGCCGCGCCGCCGCCCAGGGCCGCGACCCCGATGGCTGCAAGGTGATGTTCCTGGCCACCCCAACCCTGGGCGAGACCGATGAGGAAGCCCGGGCGCGGCACGAGCGCGGGCTGGCGGCCAAGATGGCATCGCCCGAGACGGTGCTGGCCCAGATGTCGAGCCTGACCGACATAGACTTCTCGCAATTCGACCTGGATGCGCCGGTCGAGGAACTCACCACCAACGGCCAGCAGGGGACGCTGGCGCTGTTCCTCGCCCAGGGGCGGACCCTTCGCGAGATCGTGCGCAACTACCACCATGGCTACAACGGCTTCGTGGGCACGCCCGCCACCGTGGCCGCAGAGATGGCCGAGGCCATGCAGGAGGTGGGCGGCGATGGCTTCATGATCGCGGGCCCGCTGACGCGGCGCTTCGTGGC
>SKWC01000464.1 GCA_007129145.1 Rubritepida sp. | reverse complement strand
GGCGGCTGGCCGAGCAGCGAGCGCGGGTAGCAGGAGCACAGGGTGCAGACCACCACATTGTGCAGCGCGGGCGTGTTCTCCAGCACGATCAGCTGCGCTTCCTTGATCCGGTAGCCAAGCTCCGCCGCCCCGGCCGAGCCATCCTCCAGCAGCCGCGCCTTGTAGGCCGGGTCGCGCCAGGCGCGGGCCACGATGCGCGCGCCCCAGGTGGCGCTGGGCGCGGAGAGTGCTGCGATCACGCGGTCGGTGTCCTCCGGCGCCAGCAGGCCGCGTTCCAGCAGGAGCTTGTGCAGCGCCTCGGTCAGCAGCGCGTAGTAGTCGGCGCCGGCATGGCCCTCCACCACGGGGCGGCAGGGATCAACCAGCGCGGCCGAGAAGCGGGACGGCGGGGGGGTGGTCATGCGTCATCATCCTCCGCTGGCTCCGCGGGCGCCAGCCAGTGGTCGTACACCTCGATCTCCAGCGTGTCCTGCACCGTGCCGGCGTAGCCCGGCCACAGCGCGGCCTGGCGGAAATGCACGCGGTAGAGGTCGATGGGCGGCAGGCCGGGCCGGCCGTAGCCGAGTTCCTCGGGGTTGGGGTAGGCGCCGCAATACCGCTCGACCACCCCCACATGCTCGCGCGCGTAGAAGGGGATGCGGACATGGCCGGGCGTGCCGATGTCGCGCACCCGCACGCGGTCGCCGGGGCGGAAGCGCGGCGTGCTCATGCGCGCGGCCCAACCGCACGCGCGGCGTGGTCCACCACCTGGCCGCGCGCCTGCGCGATCGCGTCCATCCGCGCGGCGAGTTCGGCGCGGGTGATCACGCCCTTCTCATCGAGCAGCACCGCCAGCGCCTCGGCCCGGCGCTCATAGAAGCCCAGCGTCTCATAGAGTTCCTTGCCGAAGCCCTCGAAGACGCGGCGGATCTCGTCGATGGAGACCATGCGGTTCTTCTGGTCGAGCGCGTTGCGGATGGCCTCGGACAGAAGCTGCCATTCCTCGAAGGGGAATTCATCGGCCTGCACCGGCCCGCCGGGCAGGCCGCCGATATCGTGGTAGCCGCGGAAGGGGGGCTCGTTCATCGGGCCGTCTCCTTGCTGGTTCAGGGCAGGCGCCCGGCCTGGCGGCGGGCCTCATGGGCGCGGATGTGCAGCGCGGCGGCCTCATGCCAGGCGGTCTCGATGCCGGCGGCGCGGCCGGCCTCCAGCAGATGGCCCAGGATGTGCTCACCCTCGGTGCGGCGGCCGCCCTCGATGTCGCGCAGCAGCGAGGTCGAGTAGGCGCTGGCCGGGTCGGAGAACAGCGCGCCGTAGTCGCGCATGAAGGCCTCGGGCATGGGGTGGCCATGATGCGCGGCGATGGCGGCGTTGCGGGCCAGCGCCTCGGCCATGAAACCGGCGCCGCCCGCGCGCACGATCTCGCCCACATTGGCGCGCATCAGCACGGTGCCCAGCGCCGCCGTGCCCAGATGCACGAACTTCTCCCACATGCGCTGGCCGATGTCGGGCACCGCCTCGGCCACCACGCCCTTCGCGCCATGGAAGGCGGCGCCGATGGCCTGCACGCGCGGGGTGACGCTGCCGTCCTGTTCTCCGAAGGTGATCCAGCGCCAGTCGTTCAGGTGGCGCACGCCGCCCTCGGGCGAGAGCGTCGCCTGGATCTTGCACAGCCCCCCCAGCACGCGCGCCTGGCCGAAGGCGGCGTTCAGCGCGGCGATGTGGGCGAGGCCGTTCAGCATGGGCAGCACCGCCGTGCTCTCGGTCATGGCGGGGCGGATGGCGGCGATAGCGTCATCGAGGTCATAGGCCTTGCAGCCCAGCAGGACGACGTCGAAGCCGGGGGCGAGCGCCTCCGCGGTCACGGTCCGAACGGCGAGCTGCGCGTTGCCGAAGGGGCTTTCTATGGACAGACCCTTCGCCCCCAGGGCGGCGGCGCGCGCCGGGCGCACAAGGAAGGTGACGTCACCGCCGGCCTCGACCAGCCTGCCGCCGAAATAGCCGCCCAGCGCGCCCGCGCCCAACACCAGCATTCGCATCGCGCATCCTCCCGTGGCCCCTGTCGGACCGCGTTACCGCTTGGCGCCGCCGAGGAAAACCCCGCGCCGCCGCGGGGATGGCACGGCAACGGCACGGCCGCCCAGGCAGCGACCAGCCTCTGCCCGCGCGCTGGGCAATCGCGGATGGAGGATGCCTGGTTGTGGCGCGAAGCCGATGTTCCGGCATGGTCCGCTTCCTGCTTGGAGGGGATGACGCGCCGCACAACGCCGCGCCGATACCCTGCCCATGGAGGTCCCATGCGTCGCCGTTCCCTGCTGCCGCTTCTCGCACTGCCCATGCTGCTCGCCCCGCCCGTCGAGGCCAGCGAATTCCCCAATCGCGCCATCACCCTGGTGGTGCCCTTCGCCCCGGGCGGCCCCTCGGACACCACGGGTCGGCTGCTGGCCGAGGCGATGAGCCAGCGCCTGGGCCAGCCGGTCACGGTGGAGAACATCGGCGGCGCGGGCAGCACCATCGGCGCCGCGCGCGTGGCCCGGGCCGCGCCGGATGGCCACACCCTGCTGCTGAACCATCTGGCCCTGCCGGGCGGTGCCGCGCTGCACGCCAGCCTGCCCTACGACACCGCGACCGCCTTCGCGCCCATCGGGCTGATCAACTACGGGCCGCTGATCCTGACGGTGCGCCGCGATGTGCCCGGGCAGGATGGCCGGGAGGTGCTGGAGTGGATGCGCAACCGCGGACCCGACCTCAACAAGGGTCACGCCGGCATCGGCTCCGCTGTGCATCTGTGCAGCCTGATGATCCAGCAGCGACTGGGTACACCCTTCAACGACATCGCCTATCGCGGCAGCGCGCCCGCCCTGCAGGACATGATCGGCGGCCGGGTGGATGCGGTGTGTGACCTCTCGACCACCGCAGTGCCGCAGATCCGCGCCGAGACGATCCGTGCGGTCGCGGTGACCACGCGCGAGCGGCTCGCCGTGCTGCCCGACGTCCCGACCATGCAGGAGCTGGGCTTCGACGGTTTCGACCTGGTGCTGTGGAACGGCCTCTTCGCCCCCGCCGGCACGCCGCGCCCGGTGGTCGAGCGGCTGAATGCCGTCTTGAACGACGTGCTGGAGGAGCCGCAGATCCAGGAGCGCTTCGCCGGCTTCGGCACCACGACCTTCCCGCGGGAGGAACGCACGCCGGAGGTGGCCAATGACCGGCTGCAGCTCGAGATCCGCCGCATCGGCGAGGCGGTGCGCGCCATGGGGCCGCGCCCGCAGGGCTGAGGCGCCGAGCAGGGCGGGGAGAGGCTGCTCCCCGCCCAAATGGCCCGGCTCAGTCGAGCCGCGCGCCCGAGACCCGCACCACCTCGGCCCAGTATTCGATGTCGCGGCGCTGCACCTCGGCGAATTCGGCCGGGGTGAAGACGGTGGGCGGCGTGATGCCCTGGTTCTCGACCAGCCAGGCCTGGAACTCCGGTTCCTGCAGGATCTTCGTCACCTCCTCCGACATGCGCCGCACGATGGGCTCAGGCAGGTTGGCGGGGCCGAACAGCCCGTACCAGGTGCTGATCACGAGGTCCGGGATGCCGCAGGCCTCGGAGGCGGTGGGCACGTCGGGCAGGCTGGGCAGGCGCTCACGCGTGAAGACGCCGAGTGCCCGCGCCTGGCCGCCGCGCACCATGGCGATGCCCGGGCCGCTCTGGTTGAAGAACACGTCCACATCACCGCTGAGCAGCGCCAGCGCGGCACCCGGCTGGCCGCGATAGGGCACATGCAGAATGTCGAGGCCCGAGCGCTGCAGGAACACCGCGCCTGCGAGGTGGGTGGAGGCGCCATTGCCGGTCGAGGAGAAGTTCAGCCCGCCCGGGTTGGCGCGCGCCGCGGCCATCAGCGCCTGGCAATCGGTGTATTGTGGCCGGTGCTCGGGGCTGACCAAGAGCATGTTGGGCACGTCGCCCAGATGCGCGATCGGGGTGAAGTCGCGCACCACGTCGAAGGGCAGGTTGGAGTAGAGCGCGGCGTTGATGGCGTGGGTGCCGGCCGTGCCGAAGTAGAAGGTGTAGCCGTCGGGCCGCGCCTTCGCCACATAGTCCGAGCCGATGTTGCCGCCGGCGCCGGTGCGGTTGTCCACCACGATGTTCACGCCGAGCGCCTGGCTCAGCGGTTCGGCAAGGCGGCGCTGGTAGATGCCAACGCCGGAGGAATTGGGAAAACCGCCGATCAGCGTGATGGGCCGGTTGGGCCAATTGTCCTGGGCGCGGGCGATGGCGGGGGCGGCGAGCAACGGCAGCGCGAGAAGCGAACGACGGCGCATCGGGGTTCTCCTGTCCTCGTTGGGCGGTCACTCTATGGATCATCAACCGCGAGGGCAAAGCCGATGACCGGTATCGCATGCGGAGGAAAGAATATTTATGGGGCACCGCTGGGCATATTGATGCTGGATGCGCGCTTCCCGCGCATCCCGGGCGACATGGGCAACGCGACGACCTGGCCCTTCCCCGTGCTCTATCGCATCGTGAAGGGCGCCTCGCCCGCGCTGGTGGTGGAAGGCGGCGCCGCGGGCATGCTGGAACCCTTCATCGCCGCCGCGCATGACCTCGTGGACCAGGGCGCGGAGGCGATCACCACCAATTGCGGCTTCCTGTCGCTGTTCCAGGCGGAGTTGGCGGCCGCGGTGCGGGTGCCGGTGGCCACCTCGTCGCTGATGCAGGTGGCCTTGGTGCAGGCCACCCTGCCGCCGGGGCGGCGCGTGGGCGTGCTGACGGTGAACAAGGCGGGGCTGACGCCGCGCCACCTGGCCGCGGCGGGGGTCCCGCAGGACGTGCCGCTGGAGGGCACCGAGGGCGGGCAGGAGTTCTTCCGCGTGCTGATCCGCGCGGAGAAGACGGATCTCGATGTGGCACTGGCCCGGCAGGACATATTGGAGGCCGCCGAGCGGCTGGTGACCCGCCATCCGGAGGTGGGCGCGATCGTGCTGGAATGCACGAACATGCCGCCCTATGCGGCGGATGTGGCCGCAGCCACCGGACGGCCCGTCTTCGACATCCACAGCATGATCCGCTGGTTCCAGCTGGGGCTGAGGCCACAACGGTTCTGAAAAAGCGAAGGCCCGGTGGATCGCTCCACCGGGCCCATGCGTCGACGCCCCCAAGGGCGTTACTTGATCCCGGGCGTCACTTGATGTTGACGGCCTGCCGCCCGCGCTGCCCGTCGCGGACATCGAGCGAGACCTTCTCGCCCTGCTGCAGGTCGGTGCGGCCGGCCCGCGTCAGGACGGAGGAGTGCAGGAACACGTCCTGGCCGCCATCCTCGGGGGTGACGAAGCCGAAGCCGCGCACCTGGTCGAACCACTTCACGGTGCCGTTCAGCGGATAGACCGGGCCGGTGCCCTCGTCGAAGTTGCGCCGGGGCGGGGGACGGTCGCCGAAGCCGCCACGCGGGGCACCAAAGCCGCCGCCGCCACCGCCGCCCGG
>SKWC01000268.1 GCA_007129145.1 Rubritepida sp. | reverse complement strand
GGCGAGGCCACGCACAGCCGCTTCGCCGGCACGGTCGCGGGCGCCTGGCTGTCGGGCGCGGCCGCCGCCCTCAGCGCCGCCTGAGCCAGAGCGCCCCGCCCACATTGCGCAGGATGCGCGGGCAGCCCGCCTCGATCAGCGCCCGGTCGGCGCGGGCCATGAAGTCGGTGAACCACAGTATGTCCCAGGCGCGGTTCTCATAGAGGAAGGCGCGCATGGCCTGGAGTTCGTTCCAGGAGCGGTTCTCCTCCACCGCCCAGACCCGCGGGTATTCGAAGGGCCAGAACATGTCGTGGAAATGCACCACGACGCCGCTGGCCAGCCGCGGCAGGATCTCGAACAGCTCGATGCAGACATCGCTGCCGGTCTTGAGCACATGGGTGCTGTCGATGAACAGGATGTCGTTCGCCTCGAGGCTGTCGAACAGCGTGAGGTCCACCTCCTGCACCTTCTGCCCCAGGATGCTGAGCCCCTGGCGCGGTGGGCCAACCGTCTTGATCGCAAGATCCGGATAGGGGTCGATCAGGGTCAGGTGGCAGCGCCCGCCCAGGGAGCGCTCGATCGTGTCCAGGGTGCAGGCCGAGGACCAGCCCGAGCCCACCTCGATGATGCGCTTCGGGCGGTGCAGCCGGATCATCGCATGCAGGATGGAGCCATCGCCCCAGGAATAGGCGGGGTTGCCGTAGTGGTAGCGGAAGCCCGGCTGCGGCGAATCAGGGAAGGGCGCCGATTGCAGGAAGGGCAGCATGCGCTGCCAGAGCGCGGCCATGGCCTCGCGGTCGGCGGCGATGCCGGGCAGGCTGAGCGGCGCCTGGGCGGTCACGCGTTCGAGATGCGCCGCGGCCTCGCGCTCATCGCAGATGGGCGAGTAGAAATGCCCGGGCGGGAAGAAGACATGCGGTCGCGGCAGGGGCGGCGGGGCTTCAGGAGCCGGCACCGTCGCGGGTGCGGGTTCGGGCGTCGCCTCGCCGCTCATGGCCGCTGCCTCAATGCCCCGCATTCTCGCCGGAGAAATCCGGCGCGGGCAGGCCCGATGCCTCAAGCTGCGCGGCCAGCTGCGCCTTCAACCGCTCCAGCCCCTCGGTCGAGCGCGCCTCGGCGCGGGCCACCAGCACCGCCTGGGTGTTGGAGGCGCGCAGCAGCCACCAGCCATCCTCGGTGTTCACCCGCACGCCATCCACCGCCGAGACATCGGCGCCCGCGGCATCGAGACGCGCGGCGACCTCCTTCACCACCTCGAACTTGCGGCGGTCGTCGCAGTTGAAGCGCAGCTCGGGCGTGTTCACCACCTGCGGCAGGGCGACGCGCATCTGCGCGAGGCTGGCTTCGCTGCGGGCCAGGATGTCGAGCAGCCGCACCGCGGCATAGAGCGCGTCGTCGAAGCCGAACCACTTGTCCGCGAAGAAGATGTGGCCCGACATCTCGCCGGCCAGCGGGCAGCCGGTCTCGGCCATCTTGCGCTTGATCAGGCTGTGCCCGGTGCGCCACATCAGCGGCGTGCCGCCGGCGGCGGCGATCTCGTCGAACAGCACCTGGCTCGCCTTCACATCGGCGATAATGGTGGCCCCCGGGTGGGTGCGCAGCACGTCGCGCGCCAGCACGACCAGCAGCTGGTCGCCGAACAGCATCTCGCCCTCGCCATCCACCACGCCGATGCGGTCGGCGTCGCCATCGAAGGCGATGCCGAGATCCGCACCCGTCTCGCGCACACGGGTGATGATCTGCGCGAGGTTGCGCTTCACCGTGGGGTCGGGGTGATGGTTGGGGAAGGTGCCGTCGATCTCGGCGTTGATGAGGTGGTGGGTGCCGGCCAGGCCCTGCACCAGGCGCTCGGTCATCGCCCCGCCCGAGCCGTTGCCGGGGTCCCACACCACGGTCAGCGGCCGCCCGCCGGTGCCCTGGTCGCGCAGCAGCCTGGCCAGATAGGCGTCCGCCACGTCCACCTCCTCGGCACGGCCCGGCGCCTCGGGCACCACATCGCCCGCCGCGGCCAGCCGGCCGAGTTCCTGGATGTCCTGGCCGAAGAAGGGCTTGTTGCCCAGCACCATCTTGAAGCCGTTGTAGTCGGGCGGGTTGTGGCTGCCGGTCAGCATCACCGCGCCATCGGCCTTGAGTTCGTAGCCCGCGAAATAGAGCATGGGAGTGGGGCCGCAGCCGATGCGCTTCACCTCCATCCCCGAGGCGACGAGGCCCGCGACGAGGTGCGCCTCCAGCTCAGGCGAGGAGATGCGGCCATCGCGCCCCACCGCCACGCGGCTTCCGCCGCCGCGCGCCACCATGCTGCCGAACACCCGGCCGATGGCGAAGGCGTCCGCGCCATGCAGCGTTTTGCCCACGATGCCGCGGATGTCGTATTCCCGCAGCGAGGTCGGGTCGAATTGGTGGGAGAAGCCAGCCATCAGCGCCTTCCGATCGAATGATAGGTGAAGCCCGCCTCGCGCATGGCGGCGGGCTCATAGACGTTGCGCAAATCCAGCAGCAGGTCACCGCGCATCGCGCCGCGCAGCCGGTCGGGTGCGATATTGCGGTATTCGTTCCACTCCGTCAGCAGCACAAGCGCATCCGCGCCCGAAGCCGCCTCCAGCGCATTGGCAGCATAGACCACCTCGGGCGGCAGCAGGCGGCGCGCCGCCTCGATGCCCTCGGGGTCATGCGCCTGCACCCGCGCGCCCGCCGCGACCAGGCGCGGCACGATCTCGAGCGAGGGCGAATCCCGCATGTCGTCGGTCTCGGGCTTGAAGGTGAGGCCCAGCAGGCCGATCACGCGGCCCGTCACATCGCCGCCGCAGGCCTGGATGACGCGATCGGCCATGGAGGTCTTGCGTGCGGCATTGACCGCGATGGTGGTCTCGACCAAGCGCAGCGGCACGCCGAGTTCCTGGCCGGTGCGCGCGAAGGCCAGCGTGTCCTTGGGGAAGCAGGAGCCGCCATAGCCCGGCCCGGCATGGAGGAATTTCCGGCCGATCCGGCCATCCAGGCCGATGCCGCGCGCCACGTCATGCACGTCGCCGCCCGCGCGTTCGCAGAAATCCGCGACCTCGTTGATGAAGCTGATCTTCATGGCGAGGAAGGCGTTGGCGGCGTATTTGATGGTCTCGGCGGTCTCGATGCTGGTGGTGACGATCGGCGTCTCGATCAGGTAGAGCGGGCGGTAGAGGCGGCGCAGCACGCGCTCGGCCCGCGCGCCGGCCTCCCCTTCCTCCAGCCCGATCACGATGCGATCAGGGCGCATGAAATCGCCGATGGCGGCCCCTTCGCGCAGGAATTCCGGGTTGGAGGCGATGGCGATGTCGAGGTCGGGGCGCAGCGCGCCGACCCGGCGCTTCAGTTCGCGCCCGGTTCCGACGGGGACGGTGGACTTCGTCACCAGCACGATGGGCTGGCGGGCGGCGCGGGCGACATCCTCGGCCGCGGCATAGACAAAGCTGAGATCGGCATGGCCGTCGCCACGCCGCGTCGGTGTGCCCACCGCGAGAAAAACCGCCTCCGCCCCTTCCAGCGCCGCATGCAGGTCGGTGGTGAAGCTGAGCCGCCCCTCGCGCGCGTTCTCGGCGACCAGCGCATCCAGGCCCGGCTCATGGATCGGGATGCGTCCCTCGCGCAGCGCCTCGATCCGCGCGGCGTCGGTGTCGAGCAGCGCCACCTCCACGCCGAATTCGGCGAAGCAGGCTCCGGAGACCAGGCCGACGTAGCCGGCGCCGAGGATCGCGATGCGCAAGGGTCAGGGTGTCCGCGCGTTGACGGTTTCGCCGGCCAGCAGAAGCGCCTCGCTGGCGGTGGTCTTGAGGGGGTGGTAGATCATGTCGGCTTCGAACAGGCGGCACTCCAAGGCGCCGAAGCCATCGCTCTCGATCAGGCGCCGCCCGCGGGTGCGCTTCGCAATGTCATTCACCTGCTCGACGCGCAGACCCGTCTGCGTGGCCAGGGTGGGCATGGTGCCTTCGAAATGACCCGCCCAGCCACGGCGGTAGGCGGCATCCAGTTCCCTCAGCATGCGCGCGCTGACGCGGTGCAGGCACAGCATGGACTGCAGCTGCTTCTCGGCCGGCGGCGTCTCCGTCTCGGGGATGACCACGCTCGGCCAATGCATCCAGTTCGGGCTGCGCTTGCGGTTGCTGCCCCCGCGCGGGAGGATCAGGTCGGCGTCCGAGGCCGCGTCCACCTCGGCAAGCACGCCCGCGCCGCCCGCGAAGAAGACGTCGAACTCGACATACCAGATGTGCCGGTAGTGCGGGCGGCGGCGCCACAGCGCGAGGGTTACGAGATCGGGGTTGCCGGGAACGATCTTTCCCGATTGCGGCTTGAGCGGGTAGTCGGGGTGGAAGATCTCCTCGGGCTCCAGCACCACCCAGTCCGCCACGCCGGCGCCGCGCGCCGCCCGGCCGAAGGGCTCGGTCAGCGTCAGCACCACGTCATAACCCCCGGCCGGGAGCGCCGCGCGCAGCGCGTCGTAGCGCGCCAGCGTCGTGTCGCAGAGCCGGTGGCTCAGCAGCATGACGGCGATGGCGGCGCTCATGCCGGGAGGGATCGGGTCATGTGTAGCGTGCCATAAAGCCGCGGACGGCCGGCGCCAGCTCCGGCCGGCGCAGCGCGAAGGCGAGCTGCGCCTCCAGCCAGCCCAGCTTGTCGCCGCAGTCGAAGCGCCGCCCCTCATAGCGCAGCCCGTGGAAGGGCTGGGCGCCGATCAGCTTCGCCATGCTGTCGGTCAGCTGCACCTCGCCGCCCGCGCCCTTCTCGAGCTTCGCCAGGTGCCCCATCACCTCGGGCATCAGCACGTAGCGGCCGATGATGGTGAGGTTGGAGGGCGCCTTCTCGGGTGCCGGCTTCTCGACCAGCCCCTTCACCGAGACGAGGCGGCCCATGTCCTTCTCGACATCCAGCACGCCATAGCGATTGACGCGCTCCATCGGCACTTCCTCGATGGCGACGACATTGCCCCCGGTCTCGCGGTAGGCCTCGGCCAGCTGGCCCATGCAGGGCGTGTCGCACAGCATCAGGTCGTCGGGCAGGATGACGGCGAAGGGGTCGTCGCCCACGAAGGCGCGGGCGCACCAGATGGCGTGGCCGAGGCCCATCGGCACCTGCTGGCGCACCGTGACGATGCTACCCGGGGTCACCGCCATGCCGCGCAGCTCGGCCAGGAGGTCGTCCTTGCCGCGCTCCTCCAGGCTTTTCTCCAGTTCGTAGGCGATGTCGAAATGCTCGACGATGGACGTCTTGCCGCGGCCGGTCACGAAGCAGAACTGATCGATCCCCGCGGCGCGGGCTTCATCCACTGCGTATTGGATCAATGGGCGGTCCACGACGGGCAGCATTTCCTTGGCCAGCGCCTTGGTCGCGGGCAGGAATCGCGTGCCGAATCCGGCGACGGGCAGGACTGCTTTCTTGAGCGGCTTGATGGTGGCCTCCTTGATCCTCGACAAAACTACCCCTCGTCTCGCATGGCGCCCGGCCCGGCGGCAACCCGTCGG
>SKWC01000167.1 GCA_007129145.1 Rubritepida sp. | reverse complement strand
GCGCAACACCGGCGCGCTGGTGCCGTTGGTGCCGGGCCGCGACCACCTGTGGGGCGCGCTCTGCGGCGCCCAGCCCACGGCCTGCGAGCCCGAGCCGATGGGCGCCGAGGATCCGCTCTTCATCCTCTACACCTCGGGCTCCACCGGAAAGCCCAAGGGCGTGCTGCACACCACCGGCGGCTACATGGTCTGGGCCAGCTTCACCCATGAGGCGGTGTTCGACTACCGCCCGGGCGAGGTCTATTGGTGCACCGCCGATGTCGGCTGGGTCACCGGGCACACCTACATCGTCTATGGGCCGCTCGCGAATGGCGCGACCACGCTGATGTTCGAGGGCGTGCCCAACTACCCCAGCGTCTCGCGCTTCTGGGAGGTGGTGGACAAGCACCAGGTCAACATCTTCTACACCGCGCCGACCGCCATCCGCGCCCTGATGCGCGAGGGCGAGGGTCCGGTGAAGAAGGCCTCCCGCGCCTCGCTGAGGCTGCTGGGCTCGGTGGGCGAGCCGATCAACCCCGAGGCCTGGCTGTGGTACCACCGCGTGGTGGGTGATGGCCGCTGCCCGGTGGTGGACACCTGGTGGCAGACCGAGACGGGCGGCATCCTGATCTCGCCCCTGCCCGGCGCGGTGGCGACGAAGCCGGGCTCCGCCACCCTGCCGCTGCCGGGCGTGATGCCCGCGCTGGTGGATGGCGAGGGCCGCATCCTGGAGGGCTCGGCCGAGGGCAACCTCGTCATCACGGACAGCTGGCCCGGCCAGATGCGCACGGTCTATGGCGACCATGCGCGCTTCGTGCAGACCTATTTCTCGACCTTCCCGGGGATGTATTTCACCGGCGACGGCGCGCGGCGGGACGCCGACGGTTACTACTGGATCACCGGCCGGGTGGATGATGTGATCAACGTGGCCGGCCACCGCATGGGCACCGCCGAGGTGGAAAGCGCCCTGGTCGCCCACCCCAAGGTGGCCGAGGCCGCGGTGGTGGGGATGCCGCATGAGCTGAAGGGCCAGGGCATCTACTGCTATGTCACGCTGAACGCCGACGAGGAGCCCAGCGAGGCGCTCCGCAAGGAGCTGGTGGCCTGGGTCCGCAAGGAGATCGGCCCCATCGCCACGCCCGACGCCATCCAATGGGCGCCGGGCCTGCCCAAGACGCGCTCGGGCAAGATCATGCGCCGGATTCTGCGCAAGATCGCGGCCAATGAGACGGACAGCCTGGGCGACACTTCGACCCTGGCCGACCCCGCGGTGGTGGAGGAGCTGGTGGCGAACCGGGTGGGATGATGCCCCACCCGGCTTGGTTCAGAAGCTGAACACCCGGACCTCGGCCGCGGCCATGCGGCCCGCGATCATGGGCGGCTGCGCCGGCGTCACGCCCTCGACCAGCGCATCCGGGCCGATGCCGGCATTGGGCAGGTAGAGCGCGCAGACCCGCACCACCACGCCCAGCCCCATCGCCTGGCGCAGCATCTGCGCAGGGGTGGCGTTCATCGGCCGCAGCGGCTCGACCGCCGGACCCTGGGGCTCGCGCCGCGCCAGATCGGCCGCCGGGCCGCACAGCAGCATCTCCACCTCCATCCCCTGGCGGCGCAGCGCCGTGGTCAGCACGAAGGCCATGCCCTGGGTCATGCGCTCCTCGGCGGTGAGGATGACCAGGGCGCGCTCCGGCGCGGAGGCGCGGGCGGTTGCGGGGTGAAACAGCGTCACGGCAAGCAGCAGCGGGGCGAGAAGCCCCCACAGGCGCATGGATCGCATGGGTTTGCCTTCCTCTATTTTTGGCAGAATCCTTATATAAGGATTCGCCCATAAATTCCAGGAAAACCGCCCTACTCCGCCGGAACCGCCGCCCCGCGCGGCTTGAAGCGCCGCTTCAGCCACAGCTCCACATCATCCACGTAGATATAGGCCACCGGCACGAACAACAGGCTGAGCAGCGTCGAGGTCGCGAGCCCGCCGATCACCACCAACGCCATGGGCGCGCGGAACTCGGCCTCGGCGCCGATGCCCAGCGCGATATGCGCCATGCCCGCCACCATGGCGATGGTGGTCATCACGATGGGCCGCGCCCGCTTGCGCGCCGCCTCCATGATCGCGGCCTCGCGCGGCATGTTGCCCTCGGCGCGCAGCATGATGGCGTATTCAACCAGCAGGATGGAGTTCTTGGCGACGATGCCCATCAGCATCAGCACACCGATGACGGCCGAGACGCCCAGCGAGGATTGGGTCAGCAGCAGCGCCATCAGCGCCCCGCCCAAGGAGAGCGGCAGGGCGGTCATGATGGTCAGCGGCTGCAGGAACCCGCCGAACAGCAGCACCAGCACCAGATAGACCAGCAGCACCCCCGCACCCAGCGCCATCAGGAAGCCGCCGAACAGCTCGGCCATCACCTCGCTGTCGCCGATCGGGCGTTCGCGCACGCCGGGCGGCAGGTCGCGCATCACCGGCAGGGCGGCGACCAGCGTCGTGGCGTCGCCCAGCGGCATGCCGGCCAGCTCGGCCTCGACCGTGACCTGGCGCTCGCGGTCCAGGCGGCTGATCTGCGCGGGCCCCGCCCCCTGGCGGATCTCGGCCACCGCCTCCAGCGGCACCGGCCCGGCAGGGCTGTCCACGCGCAGCGCGCGCAGCTGCCCCATGTCTGCGCGCGCCGCTTCGTCCAGCATCACGCGGATGGGGATCTGCCGGTCGGGCAGGGTGAAGCGCGGCAGCGCCTGGTCCATATCGCCCAGCGTGGCCAGCCGCGCCGTGGTGGCGATGGCCGCGACCGAGACACCGAGGTCCGCCGCCCGCGCCGGATCGGGGATGATCTGCAATTCGGGCCGCGCCAGCGCCGCGGTGGAGCGCGCCGCCGCCAGCCCCGGCAGGGCGCGCATCTCCTGCTCAAGGCGCCGCGCCGCGGCGTCCAGCGCCGCCGGGTCGTTGCCCACCAGCGTGACCTGCAGCCGCGATCCGCTCTGCCCATCGGCGCCGAAGCGCAGCCGCACGCCGGGGATCTCCTCCAGCATGGGGCGCAGCATCGCCTCGATCTCCTGCTGGCTGCGCGCGCGCTCGGCATAGGGCTGCAGGATCAGCAGCAGGTTGGCCATGCGCGGGTCGCCGCCGCGGGTGACGCTGCCCAGCGCCGGCCCGCCGCCGCCGCCCGTGGAGGTGCCGAGCGAGGCGAAGACCGAGACGACCTCCGGCTGCTGGCGGATCATCCGCGTGGCGCGCTGCACCACCGCATCCGTCTGCTCCAGCGTGGCGCCTGGCGGCAGCTCGATGGCCAGCGAGATGCGCCCGCGGTCGGGTGCGGGGATGAAATCGCGCGAGATCAGCGGGATCAGCGACAGCGAAAAGACGAAGAAGGCGATGCCCGCGGCGATGGTGGTCTTGCGGTGGGACAGGGACCAGCGCAGCACCACGCCATAGCCGCGCAGCAGGGCGCCCTCGGGCCGCGGCTTGGGCGGGGCGCGCAGGAAATAGGCGCCCAGCAGCGGCGTCAGCAGCCGCGCCACCACCAGGGAGAACACCACCGCCGCCGCCACCGTCAGCCCGAACTGGCGGAAGAACTGCCCCGGGATGCCCGGCATGAAGGCCACCGGCACGAACACGGCCAGGATGGTCGCCGTGGTCGCCACAACCGCCAGCCCGATCTCGGCCGAGGCGTCGAGTGCGGCGCGGAACACCCCGATCCCCGGGTTCTGCTGGATGTGGCGGACGATGTTCTCGATCTCCACGATCGCGTCATCCACCAGCACGCCCACCACCAGCGTCAGCCCGAGCAGGGTGATGTTGTTCAGCGAGAACCCCAGCCAGTGCATCACCAGGAAGGTCGGGATCAGCGACAGCGGCATGGCGAGCGACGCCATGAGGGTGGCGCGCCAGTCGCGCAGGAACAGATAGACCATCAGCATGGCCAGCAGCGCGCCGACCAGAAGCGCCTCCACCGCGGCGTGGAAGCCGGCCAGCACGAAGGTGGCGGTGGTCGTGACCATGGTGATCTCGACGCCCGGATGCGCCGCCATCAGCGCCTGCGCGCGGGCGATCACGCCCTCGGCCACCCGCACCTCGGAGGAGGTGGTGGTGCGCAGGATCTCGAAGGCGATCACCGGCATGCCGTCCAGCCGCGCGGCGCTGCGCACCTCCCCGGTGCCGTCCTCGACCTGCGCGAGGTCACCGAGCCGCGCGGTGCGCCCGCCGGGCAGCACGATGGGCCGCGCGCGCAGCGCCTCGATGGTCTCGGCCGAACCCAGGGTGCGGATGGTCTGCTCGGCCGCGCCGATGCCGCCGCGCCCGCCGGGCAGGTTCACGTTCAGCTCCCGCAGCTGGGCGTTCACCTGGGCGGCGGTGATGCCCAGCGCCAGCAGCCGGTCCGGGCGGAGTGCCACGCGCACCTCGCGCTGCACACCGCCAACCCGGTTCACCTGCGCCACCCCGGGCACGTTCAGCATGGCGCGGGCGATGGTGTCGTCCACGAACCAGCTGAGCTCCGGCACGGTCATGGCCGGGGCGGCGACGGTGAAGGTCACGATGGCACCGCCCGTGGCCTCGACGCGCGTGACCGCGGGTTCGCGGATGCCGGCGGGCAATTCGCCGCGGATGCGCGCCACGCGGTCGCGCACATCGGTCGCGGCGCGGTCTATGTCGGTGCCGAGCTCGAACTCCACCACGGTGGTCGAGCTGCCGTCCACGATGGTCGAGCGCAGCGACTTCACGCTGCCCAGCCCCGCCACCGCATCCTCGATGCGGCGCGTCACCTGGGTTTCCATCTCCGAAGGCGCGGCGCCGGTCTGCACCACCGACACCACCACCGCCGGCAAATCGAGGTCCGGCGTGTTGTTGATGCGCAGCATCGGATAGGTGAACAGCCCCGCCACCGTCAGCAGCAGGAAAAGCACGGTGGTGGCGACCGGGTTGTGGATGGCCCAGCCCGAGATGTTGCGGTGCTGCGGCAGGATGCGGCTCATGGCGCGACCCGCACCAGATCCCCATCGGCCAGGAAGCCCGCGCCCGCGACCACCACGGCCTCGCCCGCCGCAACGCCGGCCTCGACCGCGACCATGCCGTCCGTGCGCTCGCCCAGGCTCAGGCGGCGCTGCTCGACGTGCCCGGTGCCCGGCGGCAGCACGAAGGCGACGGCCCCGCCCTCGCGGAACACCACGGCGGCGGCGGGCAGCATCACGACCGGCCGGGCGGTGCCGGTGATCTCGGCGCGGGCGAACATGCCGGGCCGCAGGCCGGATTCAGGCGGCAGCGCGATGTGCACCGTGCCGAGCCGCGTCTGCTGCGCCACCACCGGGGCGATGGCCCGCACCCGCCCCTCGATGCGGCGGGCGCCATGGATCACGGTGGCCGCCTGGCCGGGGGCGACGGCGGGCAGGTCAAGCTCCGGCACCCGCGCCTCAAGCTCCAGGCGGCCGTCGCGCAGCAGCCGCATCACCTCCTGCCCCGGCGCCAGCACCGCGCCGATGCGCGCGGTCACGCGCGAGACCACGCCATCGGCCGGCGCGGTCAGCGTGGCCTGCG
>SKWC01000316.1 GCA_007129145.1 Rubritepida sp. | reverse complement strand
CGCACGCGAACGCCTGCTGTCGGGCATCGAGGCCGCGCATGGCCGCCCGGGCGAGGGCGATTCACTCGGCGACCGCATGGGCGCGCTGCGCGCCTCGGTGGTCGGGCTGCTCGCCAGCCCCGCCGAGCCCGGGCTGCAGCGTGACGTGCTGGAGGCCGCGCAGGACACGGTGCTGAGCTTCCGCCAGGTCAGCGCCGCGGTGGGCGAGGCGCGGCAGCAGGCGCAGGGGGGCATCGAGACCGAGGTCGCGCTGATCAACACCAGCCTGCGCGAGATCTCCCGGCTCACCACCGCCATCCAACGCGACCGCACGCTGGGCATCGGCACGGGCGAACTCGAGGACCAGCGGGACATCGCCCTTGCCCGCCTCGCGGAAAGCCTGCCGGTGCGCACCCTGCCGCAGAACGACGGCGGCCTGGTGCTGGTCACGCGCGGCGGGCTGGGCCTGCCGCTGGAGCCCACCGGCGACGCCTTCTCCACCAGCGGCGCCTCCCTCGGGCCCGAGGCCTATTACGGGCCCGGCGGCTCGCTGCCCGGCATCACCCTGGGCGGGGTGGATGTGACGCGCCAGCTCTCGGGCGGGCGGCTGGGCGAATATATCACGCTGCGCGACTCCACCCTGCCGCGCTACCAGGCCGAGCTGGACGTGGCGGCCGCGCATCTCGCCTCCCGCTTCGAGGCGCAGGGGCTGCGGCTGTTCACCGGCGCCTCGGGCCAGGTGCCCGACACCACCCTGCCCTACAGCGATCCAGCCGCGGGCATGCTGGGCTTCGCCAACCAGATCCAGGTGAGCGCCTCGGTGGCGGCCAATGCGGGGCTGCTGCGCGACGGCACCCATGCGGTGGCCGACACGCCGGGCGGACCCACCGCCTTCACCCCCAACCCCGCGGGCGGGCCGCAGGGCTTCACCCTCATGCTGGAGCGCGTGCTGAACCACGCCCTGGGCGAGACTGTGCGCGACGGCGTGGGCTGGACGCCGCCGCCCGGCGCCGGGCTGGGGCCCGATGGCAGCCTGGCCTCGCCCTTCCTGCCGCCGCGCAGCCTCGAGGCCTATGCCGGGGTGCTGACCGGCGCCCAGGCGGCCGACCGGGCGGCGGCCGTCACCGCGCGCGAACGCGCCGAGAGCCTGAAGCGCGGCCTGGACGCCCGCTTCCAGCGCGAATCCGGCGTGGACACCGATGCCGAGATGGCGCTGCTGCTGCAACTGCAGAACGCCTATGCGGCCAATGCGCGGGTCATGAGCACCGCCCAGCAGATGTGGGATTCGCTGCTCAACATGGTCCGGTAACCGAGGGAGGCGCGCGGCGGCATGACCAGCATTGACCTCGCCGGGCGGATGTCGGCCGAGACGGCGCTGCTGCGCCAGCGCCTCGAGATGCTGACGCGCCAGACGGCCACCGGGCTGCGCTCGGACAGGCTGGGCGACCTCTCGCCCGACGTGCCGCGCGCCATCTCGCTGCGGGCGCAATCGGGCCGGCTCGATGCCTATGACCGGGTGCTGACGCAGTCCATCGGGCGGACCGAGATCATGCAGGGCAGCCTGAACCGCATGCTCGAGATCGCGCGCGAGTTCCGCGCGACCGCCATGCCGCGGCTGTATTCCGGCGATCCGGTGATGCTGCAGGGCATCCGCGCCGAGGCGCGTGCCGCGCTGAGCGAAATGGGCCACCTGCTGAATGTGCGCCACGCCGGGGAATATCTGTTCAGCGGCAGCGACATCGCCAACGCGCCGATCCCCGACCCCGACGGGCTCGCCAGCGGCGCCATGGGGGGCGACATCGCGCTGGAGGTGGCGAACCTCGCCGCCAATGGCGCTGCGGCCACGCTGAACGCGACGCGCACCATCGCGCAGAGCAACGCCGCCGGCGTCTCCCCCTTCTCGGACTTCCTGCGCGACCAGGCCGCCCTGGCCCCGGCCGACCGCGAGGGCCGGCGCGCCGCCCCGGCCGCCGACGGCCAGATGATCGGCTTCGGCATCTTCGCCGACCGCAACGCCGCCGGCCCCAGCACCGGCGAGACGACGGGAAGCTGGGCGCGCGACCTGATGCGCAACCTCATGAGCCTCGCCGCGCTGGAGCCCGATCAGATGGACGACGCGCCGCACTACCAGCAGTTCCTGGACGGGGTGCGCGACGGCTTCGAGGCGGCCGAACGCGGGCTGGCGCAGGAGGCGGGCGGCCTCGGCCAGGTCACCGCCCGGATGGACGAGCTGCGCCGCCGCCACAGCCAGGTGCGCGACGTGCTGCGCAGCCAGGTGGCCAGCATCGAGGAAGTGGACCTCGCCGCCACCATCGAGCGGCTGCAGGCCACGCGGCTGTCACTGGAGGCGAGCTACCGTGCCATCTCGACGCTGTCCGAGCTGACGCTGACGCGGTTCCTGCGATGAGGCGCGGCCGCGATTCAAGCGGCATTAACCCCGCCATGTGAGGATGTTTCGCGGGCGCGGCCAGGCCGCGCGACCGTCGCATCGCACCAGGAGGGTGGAGATCCTGCCCCACGCCGTCGGCGCGGGGTGACAGAAGGTGAAGGGGTACAAGATGTCCACGCTGGTACTGGAGTTGCGCCAGGGCGACATGATGGTGGTCAATGGCGCGCCGATCCGCTTTCGCAATCGCACCCGCATCGAACTGGCGGCGAAGGCGCGTTTCCTGTTCGGCAAGCAGATCATGCCGCCGGACGCCGCCACCACGCCTGCGCGGCGCATCTATTTCGCGCTGCAGACCGCCTATATCGGCGCCGAGGAGGAACGCGCGGCCGGCCTCGACGCCGCCCGTGCGCTGATCCGCGACTTCATGGGGGCCACCACCTCCGAAGCCGCGCGCGAGATGCTGGAACGCGCCCTGGCCTCGGCCGAGGCCGATGACTGCTACACCGCGCTGCGCATCGCCCGCCGCGTGATGCGCCATGAGGAGGAGGTGCTGGGCCTGCCGCCCTTCGCCCCCGTCCGGCGCGACGCCCCCGGCCCGGCATGAGGCCGCCGCCATGAGCCTGCCGGGCCTGGGCGGCAACGGCGCCGCCGCCATCGCCGCCTTCCGCCGCTTCCAGCAGCCGGCCGAGGAGACGCGCGCGCTGGAGCGCATCGCGCGTGAGCCCATGCAGCAGCGCGCGCTGGACCAGTTCCGCCGCGCCATCGAGCGCGCGCCCGACCTCCAGGCCGCCCTGCGCGACCCGCGCGTGCTGCAGGTGGTGGCCACCGCCATGGGCATCCCCGATGCGGCGAACCAGCCGGGCCTGGCCATCCGCGCCCTGATGTCGGACCCTGAGGACCCCGAGAGCCTGGTGAACCGCCTGCCCGACCGGCGCTGGAAGGCGGCGGCGGAATCCCTGCGCCTCGACCAGCGCGGGCTGGAGGCGCTGCGCGACCCCGAGGTGCAGGAGCGCCTGACCGATGGCATGCGCCGCGCCCGCTGGCGCGAGGAGCTGGAGGCCAGCCAGCCCGGGCTGGGCGACGCCGTGCTGTTCCGCGACAGGGCGGGCAAGGCCGAAAACGCCCTGGCCGTGCTGGGCGACCCGGTGCTGCGCCGGGTGGTGACCACCGCGGTCGGCCTGCCCAGGACCATCGCCATCCAGTCGGTCGAGGCGCAGGTGCGCGCGCTGGAGGCGCGCTTCGACGCCGAAAAGCTGCAGGACCCGCGCGAGGTGCAGAAGCTGGCGGAACGCTACCTGATCAACCGCGGCAGCGAGGCCGGGGGGGCGGGCGTGCCCGTGCTCGGGCTGTCGCCCTTCGGCGCGCCCGGCCCGTCGGCGACCAATGGGCTGGCGCTGCTCGGCATCCCGCCCGGCGGCCTCATGATCTGAGCGGGCGGCGCCTCGCCCCGCAGGGCGGCGGCGCGGTAGTCACGCAACTCGCGCTCGGTCGGCACGCTGCGCACCACCTCGCCCGCGCGGTCGCGCATCTCGAACACGACAAGGCCCAGCACCGGCTCGAAGCGCAGCGCGGGGTTGGGCGGCGCGACCGGATGAGGCGCGGGCGCGGCCTCGGCCGTGCGGGCGCTGCGTTCGGGCATGGGGGCGGCGATCTGCACGCCCGGCGGGCCAATGAGCGGCGTCATGGCGAGGGCTCCTCAAGCGTCAGAAAACATCCCTGGCGTTAACGGGCTGTGAATCACCGGGCCGGGCGGATTTGACCGCGGCGGGGCGGCGGATGATTGTGCCCGGCGTGTCGCTTCCGCCCGCTCTCCGAACCCATGTGCTCACGCTGCTCGTCGCCCTGACGGGGGGCACGATCTGCCATCTTCTGTCGGTCCCGCTGGCCTGGATGATTGGCGCGATGACCGGGGTGGCGACGCTGGCCTGGTTCCGGCCGGTGGCGGTGCACCGGTACATGCGCCCGGCGGGGCTGATCTTCCTCGGCCTCGCCTTCGGCCAGACCTTCTCGGGACCGGTGCTGGGCGCGCTGGTCGCCGCGCTGCCCGTCATCATCCTGGCCGGGGCGCTGTCCATCGCGGCGGGGATCGCGGCGGTGCCCATCTTCACCCGGATGGCGCGGACCGACCCGCGCACCGCCTTCTTCTCGGCCGTGCCGGGCGGCGTCATCGTCATGGTGGTGCTGGCGCAGCGCGAGGGCGTGCCGGTCGCGCCGGTGACCATGGCGCAGACCATCCGGGTGGTGGTGGTGGTGCTGGCCATCCCGCCGCTGCTCACCGCCTTCGCCCCGCCGGGCGACAGCAGCCTGTTCATGGCACCGGGCCTGCCGGTGGATCTGGCGGGCCTGGCGCTGATGGCGGCGCTCGGCCTCGGCGTCGCGCTGCTGCTGAACCGGACGGGCATCGCCAATCCCTGGATGATCGGCCCCTGCATGCTGGGCATCACCGCGGCCTCGCTGGGCGTGCTTCCCTCCTCGGTGCCGCCGGTGCTGGTGGATGCAGCGCAGGTGGCCATGGGCGCCACGCTGGGGCAGCGGCTGACGCGAGAATTCCTGCTGTCCTCACGGCGGCTGCTCATCGCCTCGGTGGTGGCCGCGATCGTGCTGAGCCTGCTGTGCATGGTGCTGGGCGGGCTGCTCGGCTGGGCCAGCGGCCTGCCGGTGGGGGCGGTGATGCTGGGCCTTGCACCCGGCGGCATGCCGGAGATGACGGTCACCGCGAAGGCGCTGGAACACGCCGTGCCGCTGGTGCTCGCCTTTCACCTGACCCGCACGTTGATGTGCAACTTCCTGATCGGCCCGCTGTGGCGGGGGCTGGCGCGGCTGCGCGGCCGGTAGGGTTCCGGCCGGGCCCGAATGTCGCTACCGTGCGAACCGGAAACGTACCCCCGGGGAGAAAGCCATGCCCGACGACGTCCGCGCCGATGCGCTGCCGGTGCAGCAGGACACCCTGCCCCTGGCTGGACTGCGCGTCCTCGACCTGACCCTGGCGCGCGCCGGGCCCACCTGCGTGCGCCACCTGGCCGACTGGGGCGCGGATATCATCCGCGTCGAGCCACCCGGCGCCAATGACGGGCTGGGCGGGGCGCGCGACGGCTTCGACTTCACCAACCTGCACCGCAACAAGCGCGGCATCTCGCTG
>SKWC01000406.1 GCA_007129145.1 Rubritepida sp. | reverse complement strand
AATTCGGGAGCAGTCGATTCATTTCAGTGACCCGTTGATGATCTTGGCAAGCATTTCCTCGGTCACCGGGAGAATGAAATTGTCACTGCGCCCCGGGGTGACCATTTCGCCGCGCAGAGCCAGAACCGCTGCGCGGTCCGTCAGGTCAGCGGCCACCAGTGCGTTCAGGCCAATGGCGTCGAGCACCGAGGCCAGCCGATCCACCAGCGCTGCTGCATTGGACATGCCAAGCAGTCCGGCAACTTCGGTCAGCCCATCCGGCGCCTGATCCAAGACTTCCCTCGCCACCTGCTCCATTGTTGCAGCACAGGCAAGCCCGTGAGCGATGCCAAAGTGTGCAGTTAGCGGGTATGATATGGAATGGCAAATCGCCGTGCGCGTCTGGCTGATGCAGAGGCCGGCCAGCATACTCGATTCGGCGATCATTGCACGTGCCGTGTGATCGTCCAGATCGGACCAAAGTCTTGGTACTGCCGCAAATGCAAGCCCGATGGCGCGCGCCGCCATAAGCGTGGTCAAGGGCGTGCGGTTGTGGTTCCAGACAGTTTCGAACGCCTGATTCAAGGCATCAAGGCTTGTCGATACCGTAGCCGCGAAGGGCAGCCCATAGGTCAGTTCGGGGTCAACGATGGCTGTTACCGGAAACAGGTAAGGGCTAGCCAGTGACAGCTTCCGGCGGTTTTCATGGTCCCAGATGGTGGCAAAGGGCGTCACCTCTGCCCCCGTGCCGGACGTTGTCGTGACTGCATGGATGGGCAGTAGAGGTCCAGTGAGATGCTCGCCCGGCGCGGCTATCAGTGTTGCCAGATCTCGGCATTGCGTTCCCGGCGCGAGAGCGGCAGCCAAAGCCTTCGCGGCGTCCATCGCTGATCCGCCACCGAAGGCCACCACAGCATCGAAGTTTTGTTCCGCCAGCCTGTCAATTTCTACCTGCGTATCCGTCAGGCCGGGATTGGGATTGACAGAATCTACCCATGTAATGTCCGATTGTAGTGAGCTAAGATATGGATCAGCCGTGAATTGCCTCCGTCCGCGGACGGTTGTCACAACCAGTAGCTTTTGCCCGGTCAACAGGGTTCTCAAAACCTTGCGGCATTCTACACCGAAATGCACCCTGACCGGGTTGTGGAACGTCCAAGGCTGCACCGATTGCAATTGCATGCGCCACTCCGTTACTGAAATCGTTTGGCCAGTGATTGCTGCGCGGACGGATTCAGCCGCGCAGCTGGGCGATGAATTGCGCCTTGTTCTCGGCCGGAGTTTCCCGCGGTCGACCAAGGTCGGCCCGGGAGCCTGGGCGCACGCGCACTTCGAGAAAGCGACGCCCAGATACCTGAGCCAGCGAAGCGACTTGGGCGCGTATATCGGCCTCCGCCTCTACTGGACCTTCGACACGGTTATATCCGCACGCCAAGGCGATACCGGTTAATGAAATCTGCTGTGCTACTGTAGGTTGTCCACCAACGCTGTCATGTGCGCCGTTATTGAGGACGATGTGCAGCAGTTCCCCTGTCTCGCTGGTGCCTATGGTCGCCATTCCCCCCAGATGCATCAATGCGGCACCGTCGCCATCGAGACAGACCACCTGCGCACCAGGCTTGGCGCGCGCGATACCCAAAGCGATCTGTGACGCGTGCCCCATAGAGCCTACGGTCAGAAAGTCGCTGGCGCGGTCTTGGCCCAATTCGCCACGGCTTTCATACAGTTCGCGCGAGATCATGCCCGTGGTGGCGACAATGGTGGCCCCCGCGGGCAGCGTGCCGGTGATCAACTGTATCGCCGCTTCGCGCGTCATCATGCTCTCGGAAACCTCGCGCGACGGCCGCTTCATTTCGGCCTTGCCAAAGGCTCCTTTGTGGACCAACAGCACCACCGGCGCACCAGTTTCTCGAGCGGTCGTAGCGGCCCAGATTGCCGCTTCCTCTGCGGCTGCCGGGTCGCCGTCAAGTTCCCGATAGGGAATTTCCATAGCATCAAGCAACGCCGGGGTAACCCGGCCTTGTTTGACATGCTGCGGTTCGTCCTTCACTCCGGGCGCCCCGCGCCATCCGATCAGCACGATCATTGGAATTCCATAGACCTCCGGGTCGGCCAGCGAGAGCAGCGGATTGATCGTATTGCCCAGCCCCGAATTCTGCAGATAGACTACTGGCATGCTGTCAGTTGCCAAGTGATGCCCGACGGCGAGGCCAACGGCGGTGCCTTCATTGGCCGCGATCACGTGCCCCTCAGGCGGAAGCGCAGCATCGACATACGCGCAGAAATCCTTGAGCAGAGAATCCGGCACGCCAGCCAAAAAATCTACCCCTTCAGCAGCCAGGGCAGCGTGAAAGTCACGTGGAGAAATCATCACTTTGTGCCCGGGATCAGTTCAAGGATTTCTTTGATAGGCATCATTCGGCTGTCACATTCCGCAGAGCGACTATGCTCAAGGATCGACAGCGCGGTGCCAAGCATCGCGGGATAGGCCGAGCGCAATAGCTGATTGGCATATATCACAACGTTGATCCCGTTTGCCGCCAACTGTTCCTCTGTCACCTTGTTATAGGACGAAGGCACAGCAACGAGAGGTTTACGGTTTTCAAGCTTGTTATAGCGAGCGCAAAATTCAAAGACTTCGTCAGGTGACTTATCTCGCGAGTGGATCATGATGCCGTCGGCACCTGCAGCGAGGAACGCTTCTGCACGTTCCATGGCATGGTCGACACCCTTGCCCAGAATCAGACTTTCCAGACGGGCGATAATCATGAAATCCTCGCTCTGCTGAGCGAGCTTTCCCATGCGGATCTTGTCCGAGAACGCCTCGATGCTGTCTTGCGTCTGGTCGACATCGTTCCCGAAGAGCGAGTTCTTCTTCAGGCCGGTCTTGTCCTCGATGATGATGGCCGAAACGCCCAAGCGTTCAAGCGTCCGCACCGTAAACTGGAAATGCTCCGGCTTGCCGCCGGTGTCACCATCATAGATGATCGGCTTGGTCGTAACTTCCAATACTTCGTTGAGAGTATTGACCCGGCCGGTGGTATCCACAGCCTCGATGTCGGGCTTGCCCTTAGAGGTGGAATCGGTCAGCGAACTGGCCCACATGCCGTCAAATTCTCGCCGCCCTGTTGGCGTGTCGACAAAGGCCTTTTCGATGATCAGCCCTGACAATGCGTTGTGGAGATCAAGGAACCGCAAAATAGGCTTGGCGTGCAGCATCCGCCGCAGACTGGCGCGGCGGATATCGGGCGTCGTGCCGATCTCTTTCAGCGCCTTGTTGAGTTGCGTGGACGAAACCCCTTGAGTATAGGGCACCTCAACCAGCTTGCCGCCCCACTCAGCCAGCACGTCAATCACAGCCTGACGAACATTTGCCTGGACCCCGGTCTGCCAGTCATCCCCATGCACCACAAAATCGGGCTGGTATGTGCGCAAGTTTGGCACGTAATCCAAAGTATGCTGTGGCACCACCCTGACCACGCCCTTGAGCGATTCCACCACCTCTGCCCGCTGCTCCCAAGCCATGAAGGGCACACGCTTGTAGCTGGCAATGGCCTTGTCGGTTAGAAGGCCAATAGTTACCTCACCCAGCTCGGCAGCGCGCTTGATAATGTTGATATGGCCGGGGTGCACAAGATCGGCACTCATCCCTATGTAAACAGATTTAGTCATTTTCCCTCACTTCGGACTTAGTGAATAATCTAGTTGGTTAAATGTCCCGTTTTGAGCAGAGGAGACATACTTTCTGTCTCATATCGCTCATATAGCTTAACTTCAAGCAGATAGATTGTACATCTTTCGACGGAGGGGCGACCGCTTCACGCTCTGGACAATGTTGCACAAATTTCACGCGATTGTCACGTCAACGTCACGCACAGAGGCAATGATGGCGCCATCAGGAGGTGATCCATGCAAGATCCGTACAAACCAACCGCAATGCCTACCCCGCCGAACATCGCAACTCCAGATTGTCTGATGCGTATCTGCGGGCCACAGCCCGAACGTCTTTGCGCGACATTCTCGGCAGCCCGAGAGGCCGCCTGTTCTGACCCTGTCCTAGGCAGACTGTGGCTGAGCCTATTCGATGATGGAGACGTATGAAACGCTCGTTCTGGTCTAATATATCGACGCAGTTTCATTAATGTTCCGCTTGAAAGAGCATCACGCATCGACCGCAGAATTGGTATTAAAAATAAAAGCAAATTGAAGCGTTGGAAAGTAATTCTCCCGAGAGAGAGTAATTTTACCGAACTAAAATCTGAGCTGTCAGGGCCTTCCTCGACAGTTCAGATTACAGCTCGTCTTCGCTCTCGTATTACTAAAAAATCTTGATGTGTACTTGATATTCTTCATTTTCTCATTTTAATAGCCAGTGATCGACGATATCTAGACGTTTACTAAAGAAACGCGATATCTTAATCACATGGGTAGAAATGCACTAAGACGCTCCATCACACGTGGTCGGGTGCAATATTTGTTAACAAAGGCAAAACCGCGCTCTGCCTGGAGCCGATAAGCCTCAGGTTCGAACCATATATCACGCATCTTATCAGCCACTTGATTTGGAAAACAATATATAGCCGCCTCGCCGAATATATCTGCAAAATCATGGGGCAACAACACAACTCGACCAGCGGCAAGAGCTTCCATGATGTTTCGTCCAAACTCTTCGATATAATCCGAGTGAACAAAGTGAATAAAGAAGTCTAACTCCTGAATAAAGCTTGAAACAGGAACAGAATCGAAGGGAATGTCTATCCAGTTTGACGGCACTGTTCCAAGTAGGTTTCTTGGCGTACCAAGACCTCCCATCAAACGAACCTGAATCCCTATTTCTTCGGCGCAATAAGCTGACTTTAGATCATCTCTAAGTTCAGGCCATTTTGTCCAGTGATCCCTTGCATGCCGCCCAAGCACCAGCCCCCGGTCCTTCCCGATCCCATCCGGCAACGCTGGCAGTGTTTCTGGTATATCCGCTCCATAAGGCGGATACCAGATTTCCGAACTTATGTTTGAAAAGCCACCTATAGTAGCAAGTATCTCTGACACTCTAGGTGCAATCGGAATCCATACTGGGTCGACGTTGAAAGTTTTTTGGACAAATGCCTCTACGTTTGCCCCGTCATAATAATGAGGCAGTTCACTGTACAACTGCATCGGAGATTGATTCACGAGGATGGCCGCTTTCTGACATTTTACGGTTGGAAAAGCATCAAGTGTGTATTTCAGAATAGGAGGGTGATGGATCAAAAGCAAATCAGCGATGACATCATCCTCTTGAACGATAAAGTCTACAAGGGGGTCATAGGAAAGCTCTGTATATTCGTCAGCGATCTTCTCCGGCCTCAGGTCGAAACGCGGCCAGTGAAAGACACCGACTCTCAATCCCATCTCTACGGCTGCTTTTATATAGCCTTCATTGCATCTCCTTGTGCCGCCAAGCAAACTGAGATCGGACATCAAGATAATATCGTAGTTCCGACTTTGCTTCCAATGCTTTGGTGCTAATCCGGCTGGGATGGGAAATGGATCCTTCATGCCCGCGCGCTCGTAGCGAAAAATCCTACCCTCTT
>SKWC01000303.1 GCA_007129145.1 Rubritepida sp. | reverse complement strand
GGCAAGCCATGCGGTTCATCAAGGCCGAGAAGAAAGAGGAGGCATTCGAGCGGCTCTGTGCGCTGCTCATGTCGGCCCAGCTTGCCCTTGGCGCCGCACCAGCGAGGCGCCGCCTGCCATGGGCCGAAGGCTGAGCCCAGGGGGCTGGGGCCGGGTCCTGGGGCTGAGCGGCCGAACTGATCCCCGGAAACGAAAAGGGCGCGGAGCCTTCGCCCCGCGCCCCGCGATCATCCGCCCATCGTGCCTGGGATCAGGCGCTCTTGGCCATGATTTCATCGGCCACGTTGCGCGGCACCGGGTCGTAGTGGTGGAACTGCATGGAGAAGGAGGCGCGCCCCTTCGTCATGCCGCGCAGGTTGGAGATGTAGCCGAACATCTCCTTCAGCGGGACATGCGCACGGACGATGACCGAGGTGCCGGCCATGTCCTGGCTCTGGATCACGCCGCGGCGGCGGTTCAGGTCGCCCACCACGTCGCCCACATGGTCCTGCGGGGTGGTCACCTCGACGTCCATGATCGGCTCCAGGATCACCGGGCCGGCCTTCTTCATGCCTTCGCGGAAGCAGGCCTTGCCGGCGATCTCGAAGGCGAGTGCTGACGAGTCCACGTCGTGGTACTTGCCGTCCGTCAGGGTGAACTTGAAGTCCACCGTCGGGAAGCCGGCCAGCACGCCGGTGTCAGCCTGCACCTTGATGCCCTTGTCCACCGCCGGGATGTATTCCTTGGGAATCGCGCCGCCGACGACCGCGTTGACGAACTCGATGCCCTCGTTCCGCTCCTTCGGCTCGAAGGTGATCTTCACTTCGGCGAACTGGCCCGAGCCGCCGGTCTGCTTCTTGTGGGTGTAGGTCTCGGTGTGCGACTTCGTGATGGTCTCGCGATAGGCCACCTGCGGCGCGCCGATGTTGCAGTCCACGCCGTATTCACGGCGCAGCCGGTCCACGATGATCTCGAGGTGCAGCTCGCCCATGCCAGAAAGGATGGTCTGGCCCGTCTCCTGGTCGGTCTTGAGCCGCAGGCTCGGGTCTTCGCCGGCCAGCTTCTGCAGGCCGATGGTCATCTTTTCGACGGCTTCCTTGGTCTTGGGCTCGACCGAGATGTCGATGACCGGGACCGGGAAGGCCATGCGCTCGAGCACCACGGGGTCCTCGGCGGAGGCCAGGGTGTCACCGGTGCCGGTGTCCTTCAGCCCCACGAAGGCCGCGATGTCGCCGGCGATGACTTCCTTGATCTCCTCGCGCTTGTCGGCGTGCATCTGGAACATGCGGCCGATGCGCTCGCGGTGGCCCTTGGTCGTGTTCATGACCATGTCGCCCTGACGCAGGACGCCCGAATAGACGCGCACGAAGGTCAGGTTGCCGTATTTGTCGTTGATGATCTTGAAGGCCAGGCCGGCGAAGGGTCCGTCTTCCTTCACGGGGATGATGCGGCGCTCGGCGTTCTCATCCTGGCCTTCCTCGGGGGCGACCTTGATGCCCTCGACGTCCACCGGGCTCGGCAGGTAGTCGATCACGGCGTCGAGCAGGGGCTGCACGCCCTTGTTCTTGAAGGCGGAGCCGCACAGCACCGGGCGGAACTCACCCGAGACGGTGCCCTTCTTGATGCAGCGCTTCAGCGTCTCGACCGAGACGTCGCCCTTGTCGAAATATTCCTCCATCGCCGTCTCGTCGATGCCGACGGCGGTGTCGAGCAGGATCTGGCGGTATTCGGCCACCTTGTCCGTCATGTCCTCGGGGATCGGGGCCTCGTGGTACTTGGCGCCGAGTTCGTCGCCTTCCCAGATCAGCGCCTTCATCTCCACCAGGTCGACCACGCCTTTCAGCGTGTCCTCGATGCCGATGGGAAGCTGCAGCGCGACCCAGTTGATGCCGAGCTTCTCGGTCAGCGTCGCGGCGGCCTTGTAGAAATCGGCGCCGGTGCGGTCCAGCTTGTTGATGAAGATGATGCGCGGCACGTTGTAGCGGTCCGCGAGGCGCCAGTTCGTCTCGGACTGGGGCTGCACGCCCGCCACGCCCTCGATGATGAAGATCGCGCCGTCGAGCACGCGCAGCGAGCGGTTGACCTCGATGTTGAAGTCGATGTGGCCCGGCGTATCGATGATGTTGATGCGGTTTTCGTTCCACACCGCCGTCACCGCGGCGGAGGTGATCGTGATGCCGCGCTCGCGCTCCTGGTCCATGTAGTCGGTCGTGGTGTTGCCGTCATGCACCTCGCCGATCTTGTGGCTCTTCCCCGTGTAGTAGAGGATGCGCTCGGTGGTGGTGGTCTTGCCCGCGTCGATATGCGCGGTGATGCCGATGTTGCGGATCTTCTCGAGATGGGTGTGTGCCACGGCGGGCCTCCATGCGCGAAAGGCAGGTCGGTGCCGCCAGGGCGCCGCCCGCCAGTCTCAGTCAATACAGGAATGTCCTGGGCGGGAAATGCACTTTCCCGCCCGGATTTGCAAGCCTCGGCCAGCCCGGCTCAGCGCAGCCCCTGGCAGAAGCGCTGGATGCGCGTGCACGCCTTGCGCAGGGATTCGTCGTCGGTCGCGTAGCTGATGCGGAAATGGCCGGGGAACATGAAGGCCGAGCCATGCACGGCGGCCACGCCCTCCTCCTCCAGCAGGGCCGAGACGAAATCCTCATCCGTCTCGATCTTGCGCCCGCCCGCCGTGGTCCTGCCCAGGCAGGCGTGGATCGAGGGATAGACGTAGAAGGCGCCCTCGGGCTTGTGGCAGCGGATGCCCGGCGCCTGGTTCAGCATGTCCACAACCATGTCGCGGCGGCGCTGGTAGACCTCGACCATCCCGCCGATGCTCTCCTGCGGGCCGGTCAGCGCCTCGACGGCGGCGGCCTGGGAGATCGAGCTGGTGTTGGAGGTGGACTGGCCCTGCAGCTTGTCCATCGCCTTGATCAGCGCCACCGGCGCGCCGGCGAAGCCGATGCGCCAGCCGGTCATGGCATAGCCCTTCGAGCAGCCGTTCATCGTGATGGTGCGGTCCTTGAGCCCGGGCTCCACCTCGACCACCGTCGCCGGCTTGAAGCCGTCATAGGCCAGCTTCTCGTAGATGTCGTCGGTGAAGACCCAGACCTGCGGGTGCTTCATCAGCACATCGGTCAGCGCCTTGAGCTCGGCATGGGAATAGGCGGCGCCGGTCGGGTTGCAGGGGTTGTTCAGGATGAACCACTTGGTCTTGGGCGTGATGGCCGCTTCCAGCTGCTCGGGCGTGAGCTTGAAGCCCTGGTTCTGGCCGCAGGGGATGATGACCGGCTTGCCCTCGGCCAGCTGAACGATGTCGGGGTAGGACACCCAGCAGGGGGCGGGGATGATCGCCTCGTCGCCAGGATCAATGGTGGCGAGCAGCGCGTTGAAGATCACCTGCTTGCCGCCGGTGGCGACGATGATCTCCTCCGGCTTGTATTCGATGCCGCTGTCGCGCTTGAACTTTTCGCAGACGGCGCGGCGCAGCTCCATGGTGCCGGCGACATCGGTGTATTTCGTGTCGCCGCGCTGGATGGCGGCGATGGCGGCATCCTTGATGTTCTGCGGCGTGTCGAAATCCGGCTCCCCGGAGGCGAGGCCGATCACGTCTTGCCCCGCGGCCTTCAGCGCGCGCGCCTTGGCGGTGATGGCGATGGTCTGGGAGGGGGAGATGCGGTCGAGCCGCTCGGCGGTGAGGGTCATGTCCGTCCGGGTCCAGGAGGAGAGGCGCGCGACCCTATTCCCGTGACGGGGGTGTTTCAACCCGGCGGCGGCGCAGGGCGAGGATGCCGAGCACCAGCAGCAGCATAAGCCCCGCGCCGGACAGCATGACCGCGGCCAGCGCATTCGCCTCGGGTGTGAGGCCGCGGCGCAGCAGCGAGAAGAGATAGACGGGCAGGGTGGTGGCGCCGGGGCCGGTGGTGAAGCTGGCCAGCACCACATCGTCCAGCGAGAGCATGAAGGCGAGCGCCCAGCCCGCGCCGAGGCTCGGCATGATCAGCGGCAGGGTGATGGTGCGGAAGATGGTGAGGGGATGCGCGCCGAGGTCGGCCGCCGCTTCCTCAAGCCGGCGATCGAGCCCGGCCAGCCGCGCCTGCACCAGCACCGCGACGAAGGCCATGCCCAGCGCCGAATGGGCGAGCCAGACGGTCAGGGCGCCGCGCTGCGCCGGCCAGCCGGTCAGCGCCTGGAGCCCGACCAGCAGCAGCAGCAGCGCAAGCCCCATCACGACCTCGGGCAGCACCAGCGGCGCTGCGGCCAGCGCGCCGAAGATGGCCCGCCCCGCGAAGGGGCCGTGCCGCGCCAGCACCCAGCCCAGCACCAGGCCGAGCAGCGTGGCCAGGCTGGCCGAGGCCGCGGCGATGCGCAGCGACAGCCAGACCGCCTCCAGCAGCCGCTCATTGGCCCAGAGGGCCTCGAACCAGCGCAGCGAGAAGCCGCCCCACAGATAAGGTGTGCGGCTGTCGGAGAAGGCATAGGCCACCATCAGGATGACGGGCGCCCACAGGAAGGCGAGGCCCGCCCAGAGCATGAGGCGGCTCATCGCGCGGCCAGGCGCTGGAAGGCGGCCACCGGCAGCAGCAGGAGAAGGAGCAGCAGGGTGGCGAGTGCGGCGGCGGTCGGCCAGTCGCCGGTCTGGAAGAACTCCTCCCAGATGGCGCGGCCGACCGGCATGGCGGTGGGGCCGCCCAGGAGGGCGGGGATGACGACCTCGCCGGCGGCGGGGATGAAGACCAGCAGGAAGGCCGCAGCCAGCGCCGGCGCGGCGAGCGGGATGATGACATCCGCCAGGACGCGGGCGCGCGAGGCGCCGAGGTCGGCCGCCGCCGCCTCCAGGGCGCGGTCGCGCTTCACGAGGCTGGCGTAGAGCGGCAGCACCGCGAGTGGCAGGTAGGCGTGCACCATGCCCAGGATCATCGCCCCCTGGGTGTCTAGCATGCGCAGCGGCGCCGTGATGAGCCCGAGGTCGAGCAGCAGCGTGTTCACCCAGCCGGAATCGCGCAAAAGCCCCATCCAGGCCGAGATGCGCAGCAGGAAGCCGGTCCAGAAGGGCAGCAGCAGCAGCCCGAGCAGGGGAAGCCGCGCGCGCGGCGCCGCGCCGGCGATGCCCAGCGCCATGCCGAAGCCGAGCACCAGGCACAGCCCCGCCGTGGCCAGCGCGAGCAAGAGCGAGCGCCACAACGCCGCATGGTAGTAGGGATCGCTGAGCACCAGCGCCCAGGATTCGAGGCTGCCTTGCCAGCCTTGCGGGCCGATGGGCGGGCGCACCGGCGGCACGCCCGGCACCGAGGTGCCGAAACCCATGCCCAGCACGATGAGCAGCGGCGCTGCGACCAGCAGCAGCAGTGCCGCCCAGCCGAGGGCGCGGATCATGCCTGCAGCGGCGCCAGCGCGGTCGCCTCCCAGGCCAGCGCGATGGGGGTTCCGGGCGCGGGAGGCGCGGTTCCGGCCGGCAGCAGCACGCGCAGCATGGTCCCGCCCGAGGCTTCGGCCAGCAGCAGCGTGTCGGCGCCGCGGAACGCCACGTCCCGCGCCACCGCCGGGGTCCCGTTCACCGCGGGCGGGGCAGGGACCAGCGCGATGCGCTCGGGG
>SKWC01000231.1 GCA_007129145.1 Rubritepida sp. | reverse complement strand
TGGTCTTCACCGCCGAGGAAGCCTGGCTGGCCCGCTTCGGCGATGCGGCCGAAAGCGTGCATCTGCAGGATTTCCCCACGCTGCCGGCCGAATGGCGGGATGCGGCGCTGGCGGAGAAATGGGAGAGGATTCGGATGATCCGCGCCATGGTCACCAGGGTGCTGGAGCAGATGCGTCAGGAAAAACAGATTGGCAGCAGCCTTCAAGCCGGTCCTGTACTGGAACTTCCCGGGCAGGACGCGCAGCTGCTAGCGCCGTCTGGCTGGGCCGAAGTCTGTATTGTCTCGGCGGTGACACTGGATGTCCTGCCTGATGACGGACATGACATCGTGTCCGTGAGCGTATCCCGGGATCTTGCCCCCGGCAGCAAATGCGACCGCTGCTGGCGCGTCCTGCCCGAGGTCGGCGCCTCCGCCGCCCACCCCAGCCTGTGCCGGCGCTGCGAGGCTGTGGTGGAGGCGCTGTGAACCCCTCCCTCAAGGCCGGGCTGGGGCTGGCAGCGCTGATCCTGGCCGTGGACCAGGCCAGCAAATGGTGGATCCTGGAGGTGCTGCAGCTGCCAGCACTCGGCCATGTGCCGCTGCTGGCGCTGGGGCCCATCGGCTTCGACCTGACCATGGTGTGGAACCGCGGCGTCACCTTCGGCCTGTTCTCGGGCCAGGGCGCGTGGCACCATTTGTTCCTGGCGGGCGTGGCCGTGGTGGTGGCGCTGTTCCTGCTGCGCTGGATGGCGCGGGCCGAGACGCGCGGGATCGCGCTTGCCCTGGGCACCGTGATCGGCGGGGCGGTGGGCAATGTGATCGACCGGCTGCGTTTCGGCGCGGTGGCGGACTTCCTGGACCTCCACGCCTGGGGCTGGCACTGGTATGTGTTCAACGTCGCGGATGCCGCGATCGTCTGCGGCGTCCTGTTCCTGGTGGGGGACGCCTTGATCCGCCCGGAAAGGAAGCGCAAGGAAACGCCATGACGCTGGTCCGACTTCCCGCCTTGTTCCCCATCCTGCTGGGCGCCGGCCTGCTCGCCGGCTGCGGGCAGGACACCGCGCGCAACCTCGGCCTCGCGCGTGATGTGCCGGATGAGTTCCGGGTGACCACGCGCGCGCCGCTGTCCCTGCCGCCCTCGCTGGGGGACCTGCCGCCGCCGCGGCCCGGCCTCTCGCGGCCGCAGGAGATGACGCCGCGCCAATCCTCCGAGGCGCTGCTGCTCGGCGCGCCCCGCACCGGCCCGGTCGAACCCACCCGCGGCGAGGCCGCGCTGCTCGCCCAGGCCGGCACGCCCGCGCCTGGCGACATCCGCGGCACCGTGGACGAGGAGGCGCTGCGCCTCGCCCGGCTCGATCGTGACCTGCTGGACCGGCTGATCTTCTGGCAATCCCCGCCCGAGCCCGGCATCCCGGTGGACCCGACGCGCGAGGCCCAGCGCCTGCGCGAGAACGCCGCGCTGGGCCGCGCACCGGAGTCGGGCGAGACGCCCATCATCCAGCCGCGCCAGCGCAACCTCCTGCAGCGGCTCGGTCTGCAATAGCGGGAAGGGGCCTGCCCCCTCAGGCCTCTCCCCCTCAGGCCGCCTTCGCCACCTTCAGCACATTCTTCACCAGCCCGCGCGCGGCCTTCAGCCGCGCGTCGAAGGGCAGTTCCCGGCTGAGCACCAGCCGCTGGTCGGGGCGCAGCGCCACGACCCCCTTCTGCGCCTGCACCCACTGCACCAGCCCCGCGGGGTTGGCGAAGCGCCCCTTGTGGAAGGCCAGCACCAGCCCCTTCGGCCCGGCGTCCAGCTTCTCGACCCCCGCGGCGCGGCACGCGAGCTTCAGCGCCACCACCTGCAGCAGGTTCTCGACCTCGGGCGGCAGCGGGCCGAAGCGGTCCGCCAGCTCGGCGGCCATGGCGTCTATCTCGGCCTCCTCGGCCAGGGCGCCGATGCGGCGATACAGCCCCAGCCGCACCGGCAGCTCCTGCACATAGGTCTCGGGGATCAGCACCGCGAGGCCGAGGTTGATCTGCGGCACGAAGCCCGTCTCGGCCTCCGGGCGGCGGCGGGCACCCGCGCGCAGCTCGGCCACCGCATCCTCCAGCATCTCCTGGTAGAGCTCGATCCCCACCTCGCGGATCTGGCCGGACTGCTCCTCGCCCAGCAGATTGCCGGCGCCGCGGATGTCGAGGTCGTGGCTGGCCAGGGTGAAGCCCGCGCCGAGGTTGTCCAGCGTCTGCATCACCTCCAGCCGCTTCTGCGCGGTGGGGGCGAGGCGGTGATGCGCGGGCCAGGTCAGATAGGCATAGCCGCGCAGCTTGCCGCGCCCTACGCGGCCCCGAAGCTGGTAAAGTTGGCCCAGCCCGAACATGTCGGCGCGATGGATGATCAGCGTGTTCACCGCGGGCATGTCCAGGCCCGATTCCACGATGTTCGTCGCCAGCAGCACGTCATGCTTGCCGTCCGCGAACTCGGTCATCACCTGCTCGAGCTCGGTGGCGGCCAGGCGGCCATGCGCCTGCACCACCCGCGCCTCGGGCGCGATCTCGGCCAGGCGCTCGGCCATGCGGCTCATGTCCTCGATGCGCGGCACCACGCAGAACACCTGCCCGCCGCGGAAGCGCTCGCGCTGGATCGCCTCGCGCAGCACCAGGCCATCCCAGGGCATGATGAAGGTCCGCACCGCGAGGCGATCCACCGGCGGGGTGGCGATCACGCTCATCTCCCGCACGCCGGACAGCGCCATCTGCAGGGTGCGCGGGATGGGGGTGGCGGTCAGCGTCAGCACATGCACGCCCGCTTCCAATTCCTTCAGGCGCTCCTTGTGCTTCACGCCGAAGTGCTGCTCCTCATCCACGATGACGAGGCCGAGGTCGGCGAAGGAAACCCCCTTGCCCAGCAGCGCATGGGTGCCGACGACGATGCTGATCGAGCCATCGGCCAGCCCGGCCTTCACCTGCGCCGCCTCCTTCGCGGTGACCATGCGCGAGAGCTGCGCGATGCGCACGGGCAGCCCCTGGAAGCGGGCGGTGAAGGTGCGGAAATGCTGCCGCGACAGCAGGGTGGTGGGCACGACCACCGCCACCTGGGAGCCCGCCATCGCCACCGTGAAGGCGGCGCGCAGCGCCACCTCGGTCTTGCCGAAGCCGACATCGCCGCAGACCAGCCGGTCCATCGGCCGGCCCGCGGCCAGGTCCTCCAGCACATCCGCGATGGCGCGCGCCTGGTCGTCGGTCTCGGCGAAGGGGAAGCGGGCGCAGAATTCGTCATAGCTGCCCTCGGGGGGCGCGATGATCGGCGCCTCGCGGGTGCGGCGCTCGGCGGCGATGCGGATCAGCGCCTCGGCCATGTCGGCGATGCGCTGCTTGGCCTTGGCCTTGCGCGCCTGCCAGGACGCGCCGCCCAGCTTGTCCAGCGCCACCCCCGCGGTCTCGCTGCCGAAGCGCGAGAGCACCTCGATGCTCTCGACCGGGACGTAGAGCCGCGCATTGCCGTCATAGGTCAGCTTCAGGCAGTCATGCGGGGCGTTGTTGACCTGGACGGTCTCCAGCCCCTCGTAGCGGCCGATCCCGTGCTCGGCATGGACCAGCAGGTCGCCCACCTCGATCTGGGTGGCGTCGGCGATGAACTGGTCGGCGCGCTTGCGCCGGCGCGGCGGGCGGGCGATGCGCTCGCCCAGCAGGTCCTGCTCGGCGCAGATGGACAGGCTGTCGGTGACGAAGCCGCGCTCCAGCCCCAGCACGCCCACCCCCACCACGCCCTGGGGAAGCTGCTGCAGGCGATACAGCTCCTCGACCGCCTCGGCGGCCACGCCATTCTCGCGCAGCAGGCCCAGCAGCCGCTCACGCGAGCCGCGGGTCCAGGCGGCCAGCATGGGGCGGCGGCCGCGGCCGAGTTCGCTCTCGGCGTGGGCGGCATAGGCGCGGAAGATGTTCTCGCCCGACTGGCGGATGTCGGTGAACAGCCGCCCCGGCCGGCCGCCGGCGTCCATCCCCGGCGCGCCGGCGGGCTGGGCGAAGGGCGAGAAGGCGAAGACCTGGCTGCCGGCCAGCATCGCATCCCAGCCGCGGCGGTCGAGATAGAGAAGCTGCGGCGGGGCGGGGCGGTAGGGCACCTCGCCCTCGTTCAGCCGCGAGGGGATGCGGCGCGCCTCATAGTGGTCCTGGATCATCTCCAGCCGGGCACCCAGCGCCTCCTCGGCCTGGTGGTCGAGGCTGACGGAGGCGCCGGGCAGGTGCTCCAGCAGCGTCTCCATGCGCTCATGGAACAGCCCGGCCCAGTGCTCCATGCCCGGATGGCGGCGGCCCGCGCTGATCGAGGCGTAGATCGGGTCATCCGCGGCGGCATTGCCGAAGATCTCGCGCCAGCGGGTGCGGAAGCGCTCGATGGAGGGCGCGTCCAGGAACACCTCGCCGACCGGGCGCAGGGTCAGCCCCGGCAGGGCGGCGCCGCTGCGCTGGGTGTCGGGGTCGAGGCGGCGCAGGCTCTCGATCTCGTCACCGAAGAAATCAATGCGGACCGGATCGGCCTCGCCCGAGGGGAACAGGTCCAGGATGCCGCCGCGCAGCGCGTATTCGCCGGGCTCCATGACGGTACCGGTGCGGTTGTAGCCATTGGCCTCGAGGAAGCCGGTCACCGCCTCGATGGCCACGCGCCCGCCCTTGCGCAGCGGCAGGGCGGTGCCCTCGAACAGGGCGCGCGGCGGCAGGCGCTGCACCAGCGCGTTCACCGTGGTCAGCAGGATGCGCGGCCGCGCGGGCGGCGTGGTCAGCGCGGCCAGGGTGGCGACGCGCTCGGCCACGATCTCGGGGTTGGGCGAGACGCGGTCATAGGGCAGGCAGTCCCAGGCGGGCAGGCGCAGCACCTCGGCCTCGGGCATCACGAAGCCCAGCGCCTCGGCCAGCCGGGCCATGCGGGCGTCGTCGCGGCAGGCATGCACCACCGGCGCCGTGGTCTCGGCGCGGCGGGCGCGGATCAACAGGGCGTCGAAGCCCTCCGGTGCGCCATGGACCGTGAGTGTCATCGCAGATGCGCGGGGATTCCCGCACCGGGGATGGCGGCCTCGGCGGCGATGCGGCGCAGCAGCGGCGAATCCGCCTCGGCCGGGATGGGCCGGCGGCCGGACAGCCACTCGGTCAGGTCCACATCGGGCAGTTCCAGTATGGCCTCCAGCTGGTCCAGCGCCTCGGCATCCAGGGCGGCGATGTGGCGGCGCACGAAGCCGCCCAGCATCAGGTCGCATTCCTTGGTGCCCCGGTGCAGGGCGCGGAACAGGAGCCGGCGCTGGCGCGGCGGGAGATCGGGGGTTTCGTCTGTTGCGGTCACGGGTGGCATATAGGCCGTCGTGTCCGACCCTGTCAGCCTCGCCCCGCTTCTTGCGCCACTCACCGCCCTGCCGGGCGTGGGACCGCAGCGCGCCGCTTTGATCGAAAAGGCCTGCGGCGGGGGCCGGGTGCTTGATGCGCTGCTGCACCTGCCCGAGCGAATCGCCGCCCGCGTGGCGGTGGCGCATCCGGCCGAGGCGCCGGCCGAGGCGGAGGCGGTGCTGGCGGTGACGCCCATCTCCGCCCGGCCCGCGCGGTCGCGCCAGAGCGGCAT
>SKWC01000212.1 GCA_007129145.1 Rubritepida sp. | reverse complement strand
TCCAGCGCCCGCTCGACCTCGCCCAGCTCGTCGTTCACGCGGATGCGCAGGGCCTGGAAGCTGCGCGTCGCCCCGTCGATGCCGGAGGGGTCGCGCGGCACCGCGCGGCGGATCACCTCGGCCAGGCGGCCGGTGGTGGTGAAGGGCGCCTCGGCGCGGGCGGCGGCGATGGTCCGCGCGACGCGCCTGGAATGGCGCTCCTCGCCCAGCTCCCACAGCAGGTTGGCCAGCTCCCGCTCGGGCAGGTTGTTCACGAGATCCGCCGCCGTGGGCCCGTCGCGGCCCATGCGCATGTCGAGCGGCCCATCGGTCCGGAAGGAGAAGCCGCGCCCTGGCGTGTCCAGCTGGAAGGAGGAGACGCCGAGGTCCAGCACCACGCCATCCAGCGCGCGCACCCCGCGTGCCTCGAGATGCGTCAGCATGTCGCCGAAGCGCCCCTCGACCAGGTGCAGCCGCCCGGGGAAGCGGGCCGCGAGCTCGGCCCCGCGCGCGATGGCCTCGGGGTCGCGGTCCATGGCCCACACCGTGCAGGGGGTGGCTTCGAGGAAGGCGCGGCTGTAGCCGCCGCCGCCGAAGGTGCCGTCCAGGATCACCTCGCCCGCCCGGGGGGCGAGGGTGGCCAGCACCTCCTCCAGCATGACCGGGACGTGGCTCATGGCGCCCTCGCGGAGGCGCGGCGCATGTTGGAGAGCGCGCGGGCGCGGCGCTCGGCGAAGGCGGGGCGGGACCAGACCTCGAAGAAGCTGCGGCGGCCGACGAAGGCGAGCTGGCCCTCGAGCCCGGCATGGGCGATCAGCTCGGCCGGCAGGATGATGCGCCCGTCCGCATCGGGCTGCACCGCCACGACATCGCCGATCAGGGCGTAGAGCAGGTCGTCCTCCTCGTCATTGGGAATGTCGAGCGGCCCGAGGCGCGGCGCGGTGGTGTTGGCGAAGTCCAGCGAGGGCCAGGCCTCGAGGAAGGGACCGCGCACCGAGGGGCGCAGGTAGAGGGACTGGCCGTTGAGCTGGCGGCGGTATTCGGAGGGGACCGAGCAGCGGCCCTTCTTGTCCAGCGTGCCTTCCAGGGTGCCGACAAATTCGATCATCGAACGCCGGTCGCCCCCCTGGATCCTGGGGGGATGGGGTTCGCTGCCGTCCCGGAGTGCGGGTGGGCAGCGGCCGACGAGGCCCCCCGACCCCGTCGGCTCGCCCGACCAGCCCGTCGGTGGATGGCTCGCCCCCCCGAGCTTGCGTCATCCTGTCTGGGCTGGATCGGTTCTATCTGGGCTGAGATGGGTAATCAAGGGATTTTATGGGTCGATCCAGGATGGGCCGATCGGTGATCACCGTGATTTCAGTAACTTGCATGAATCGGCCGACCCAAAGGCCAGCCTGCGCCTGCCCTCTGTGGCTTTGCTGCAACATGTTCGGAATGGGAAAGCGTGGTGCCGGGGGGCCTGTAAGCCGGGTTCTGTCCAGCCCTTGCGGGCCTGGGCGACCATTCCTCTGGAGCCGATGTCGCCATCGGCTTCGCGCGGCCAACCCGGAGGGCGGGGCGGGAACCCCTGCCGTTCAAGCCGAAGCCTGGGCGGCGGCCCTCCCTATTCGGCCTTGCTCCCGGTGGGGTTTGCCGTGCCGCCGCCATTGCTGGAAGCGCGGTGGGCTCTTACCCCACCGTTTCACCCTTGCCCGCGGCGCCAAGCCCCTTGCGGGGAGGGGCGGCGCGGGCGGTCTGTTCTCTGTGGCACTTTCCCTGAGGTTGCCCTCGCCGGCCGTTGGCCGGCACCGTCTTCCCGTGGAGCCCGGACTTTCCTCCAGCGCGGGGTTGCCCCCACGCCAGCGGTCGCCCAGCCCCCCGGCACCACGCGCCACATGGGGCAGGCGGGGCGGGCGGTCAAGCTTTCGCTTGCCACCCCGGGAAGGTCGCGTAACCTCTTGCGCGGAAAACAGAGAATCCATGGATGTGCGCCTTCCGCGTGGGCTGGATCGTGCAGGACAAGTCCGGCGCGTGGTGGGAGATCGACAATGACGCCGCCCAGGCCGTGCTGCGCGACCTCGCGCATGAGCGCGCCATCGCCCAGGCCGTCGAGGTGCAGAGCCTGCCGCATGAGTTCTGGTCGGCCCAGGGGCTTGGCCTGGCGCGCGCCGACAAGATCGCCGGCGTGAACTGGAACAAGGTGGACAGCTACAGGCGCGAGTTGGTGGTGCGCGAGTTGGCGGAGTTCAACCGCCTCGTGCGGGAGGATCCGCCCAGGGGGGCGGTGCGCCTCATCCTCGCCGCCGCCGCGACCGAGCACATGAAGCAGTCGGCGGCCAAGGTCTATCGGGAGGTGGCGCGGCACAATGCCGACAACATCTCGGCCATGCAGGCGGCGGTGGATTTCCTGACCCCGGTGCGCGACGCATCCTTCGTCACGCTCGGGCTGCTCGCGCTGCCGCTGACCGGGACGGCGGCGGTCGCGGCGGGTGTGATCTGCGTGGTCGGCACCGGCCAGGGCAAGTATGTGGACACCGACGGCGACCTGCAGCGCGCGGGCATCGCCGCCATGGGCGCGGTGCTGACGCTGGGCGTGGGGCGCGTGATGGCGCCCGCGGCGCGCGGCGGCCAGGCGCTGGCGAAGGTCGGCCATGCCGGGCTGAATGTGGTGCTGGGGGCGGCCGCGGGCGTGCTGCCCGGCACCACGGTGGACACCATTGACGCCCTGCTGGAGCAGGATCCGGTGAAGCGCAACGCCACGCTGAAGGCGACTGCGCTGAAGGCGGGCCTCGACCTCGGGCTCGCCATGGCGGCCGGGCCCGCGGCGGCGAAGCTGCTCAGCGGCGTGAAGATCAACTTCCCCGGCGCACGCATCGCCACCGGGCCGCTCGTGCGCAGCCAGACCACGGGCGACCTGCTGGTGGGCATCCCCGCGGCCGTGGTCAGCAAGGAGATCAGCCGCTACGCCGAGGCGCGCTGGGCCGCCACGCCCACGCCGCAGGGCAGGCCCGCGATGGACCAGGCCACGCGCAACCAGGTGGCGAGTCGGAGATCCTGCGCGCCGCGCTGGCGGATGCGACCATCCGGATCGCGCTGGACCGCGGGGGGGTGATTGATTTCGCGCGCATCCTCAACTGCTTCCGGGTGGTGGTGCAGTAGCGGGGCTCAGCCCCCGGCCAGTTCCGCGACCGCCGCCATGCGGGCCATTGTCCCGGCATCGGCCACGCCATCCACCCGATCCTGCCGCCAGTGGCGCTGGAAGGCCGTGACCAGCACGGGAAGCGGCAGGTCGGTGCGGTAGCCGATGCGGGCCAGCAGCGTCAGCGGGTCGGCGTCGGGTTCCGCCCTTTGCGTCGGCCAAAGCCCGACCCCGCAGCCCGCCAGCCCCTCCCAGTCGAACAACTCGCCCGGGTCCTGCTTGCGGTCGGGGGCGATGTCGCTGTGGCCCAGCACATGCCACGGCGCGATGGCATGGCGCGCCAGGATGTCCAGGCAGAGTTCCGCCACCGCCGCCATCTGCAGCGCCGGGAAGGGGCGGTAGCCCCATTCATGGCCGGGGTTCACGATCTCGATGCCGATCGAGCACGCGTTCAGCCCCGACCGCCCGCGCCAATGCGAGATGCCGGCATGGTGCGCGCGGCGCGCCTCCGGCACGAGGCGGAGGATGCGCCCGTCCTCCTCGACCAGGTAGTGCGAGGAGACGCCGGCCGTGGGGTCGCGCAGGCGCTCCAGCGCGGCGCGGCCGGACTGCATGCCGGTGTAGTGCAGGATAAGCATGTCCACCGCCACGCCCGCGGGCCGCGCGTCATGGTTGGGCGAGGCAAGGTCGGTCACCCGCAGGGGCATGGCGGGGCTAGAGGCGCCGCTCGCGCTTGATCCGGTCCCAGGCGGCGTTGATCTCGGCCACCTTGTCGGTGGCGCGGCGGATGAACTCGGCCGGCACGCCGCGCGCGGCCAGCGCGTCGGGGTGGTTCTCGCGCATCAGCTTGCGCCATGTGGCGCGCACCTCCTCGTCGCTGGCCTGCGGGGGGATGCCCAGAACCTGGTAGGGATCCACGCCCGGCGGCCCGGCGGAGGTCATGCGCCCGCGCCCGTCGCGCGCGCGCTCCCAGGCGGTGGCGTCGAGGCCGAAGCCCTGCTGCACCCGCTGCAGGAAGCGCACCTCGCCGCGGGTCAGCGGCCCGTCCGCCCGCGCGATCTGGAACAGCGCGCCCAGCACGTCCTCCAGCATCATGCGGTTGTCGGCGAAGGCCTCGCCCAGCCGATCCGCGAAGGGCTCGAAGCCGTCGGAATCCTCCCGCGCCTGGTCGAACAGCCGCGCCACGTCGCGCATGTTCTCGGGCGGGATGCGGAACAGACGCTTGAAGCTGTCGATTTCCTCGCGCACCACCGGCCCGTCGCATTTCGCGAGCTTGGCCGAGAGCACCACCACCGAGACGGCGAAGAGCTGCTCCTTGGAGCCGAGCATGGCGGCGAGCCCCGCCGCATCCGGGGTCACGCGCCGGCGGAAGGCGCCGGCATCGGCCGCATGGCCCGCCGCCGCACCCAGCACCGCGCCCAGCGGCCCGCCGGTGGCGAAGCCCGCGATGCCCCCGATGATCTTGCCCCAGAAGCTCAATCCCGGTCCCTTTGCCGCCCCTACCCCTTCCAGATAGCATGATCGGGCGGGAAGTGCAGGGCAGGGCCTCGCCTCAGGCCTTGCGCTCCCACCCTGCGGCCGTCTGCTGCCAGTAGGCCAGGGCATGGCCGGCCGCGCGCGCCGCGGCATAGCGCCGCCGCGCCGCCTCCACCGCGGCCGGGTCGCCGCCGTCGAACAGGTCGAACACGCGCGCGTAGAGCGCCAGATGCGCGCTCTCGGCGCCGTCGGTCAGGAACAGGTGCTGCGCGCCATTGGGCGGCGGCGCGTCCTCCAGCGTCAGGAAGATGGGCTGGGCTTCGGGCTCGGCGGTGCCATGCGGCAGCCAGTCGGGCTCGGCGCAGGTCCACAGCGCGTCATCCAGCGCGCGCAGCCGCTCGGGCCCGGCGCACAGGACAAGGGCGCGCGCGGGCAGCGCCAGCACCCGGCCGAGAAGCCGCGGCAGCGCCTGTTCCAGCGTGCTGCGCGTGAGGTGGTAGAAGCCGATCTCGCTCATGCGGCCACGTCCAGCAGGATGTGGCCGGCGGCTTCGCCCGCTTCCAGCCGCTCATGCGCCTCGGCGCAGGCCGACAGCGGCAGCATCGGCACCTCGGGATGCCGCACGCCGCCCTGTGCGAGGAAGTGGTCGAGCCAGGCGATGGTGACCTCGCGCGCGGCGGTCGGGATGCGGCGCGGGCAGAGCAGGCGCAGCCCCATCCCCGCGCCGGCCAGGGCGTCGAAGGGCAGGGCGGGGGCGGGGGTTGCGCTGCCATGGGCGGTGCACAGCCCGCCCGGCGCCAGCAGCGCGGGCAGATGCGGCAGGACCGCGCCGAGGTCGGCGGCGATGATGCGCCTGAAGCCCTCGCCCTCGGTGAGTTCGGCGGCCTGTCCGGGTGTGGGCGCGGGGGGCAGGCAGGCATCGGCGCCCATGGCCATGGCACGGGCGGCCTGCTGCGGCGTGGCGGCGGTGCCCACCACCAGCCGCGCGCCCAGCAGCTTCGCGAATTGCAGCCCGTAGTGCAGCAGCGCCTCGCC